>JBDSNQ010000140.1:0-17790 GCA_039915275.1 Sphingomicrobium sp. | reverse complement strand
CCCGGACCATGGCGCGCTCGGCCCGGAACGGCGAAATGAACGCGGTCAGCACGATCAGCCCGGCGTCGGCCATCAGCCGCGCCACCTCGCCGACCCGGCGGATATTCTCGATCCGGTCGGTCTCGGTAAAGCCCAAGTCGCGGTTGAGCCCGTGGCGGACATTGTCGCCGTCGAGCAGGAAGGTATGCTTGCCCCGCGCCACCAGTTTCTGCTCGACCAGATTGGCAATGGTCGACTTGCCCGCGCCCGACAGGCCGGTGAACCACAGCACCGCTGGCTTCTGGCCCTTGATCCGGGCGTGGACTTCGCGGCTGACATCGAGGTGCTGGCGATGGATGTTGAGCGCCCGCCGCAGCGCGAAATGGATCATCCCGGCGGCGACCGTCGCGTTGGTCAATTT
Organism: Sphingomicrobium sp.; assembly: GCA_039915275.1. GTDB lineage: Bacteria > Pseudomonadota > Alphaproteobacteria > Sphingomonadales > Sphingomonadaceae > Sphingomicrobium. Next base: position 17,390 of record JBDSNQ010000140.1, on the reverse strand, counting down.
GTCGATGAGGATGAAGCCGCCGAGCACGCGGTTGGGACTCGAACCCGGCACTGCATAAGGTTCGAACACGATTTCGCGGTCGGTAGCGATCTCGGCCACCCCGATCGCGTTCAAGGCCAGGCTCGGCGCCGCGAGATGCTCGAGGCTGTTGACGTTGATTTCGTACTTGGGTTGCTGGACGGTGGCGGTGACCGTCTGCGTGCCCAGCTTCAGCCAATAGCCGCGGCCGGGAATCAGCTCATCCTCGGCCATCCACACGAGCGTCACCTCGAATTGGTCGGCAGCCTCGGGCGCGTCGGCGGCGGCGGCGATCACGTCCCCGCGCGAACAGTCGACTTCGTCGGCCAGGGTGACCGTCACCGACTGGCCGGCGACCGCGTCATTGATGTCGCCTTCACTGGTGACGATGCGCGCGATCCGCGTCAGGCGCCCGGAGGGCAGGATGCGGACCTCGGCGCCCGCCCCCATGGTCCCGCAAGCGATCTGGCCGGCGAAACCGCGAAAATCCTGGTTGGGGCGGTTGACCCATTGCACCGGCATGCGCAGCGGCTTGTTGGCATCGGCGGCGACATCGAGCGGGACGCTGTCGAGATGTTCGATCAGGCTCGGGCCGCTGTACCAGGGCGTTGCGGCGCTGGCTGTCATGACATTGTCGCCGTTGAGGCCCGACAGCGGGATCGCGACCCAGTCCGCGATCCCGATACTGTCGGCGAACTGTCGATAATCGGCGCAAATCGCTTCGAACGCCGCAGGACCGTAGTCGATCAGGTCCATCTTGGTTACCGCCAGGACGACGCGGCGGATGCCGAGCAGATGCGCGAGGTAGCTGTGCCGCCGGGTCTGGGTCAGCACGCCTTTGCGCGCGTCGACGACCAGCACGGCGAGCTCGGCGGTCGAGGCGCCGGTGACCATGTTGCGGGTATATTGTTCGTGGCCGGGCGTGTCGGCGACGATATAATTGCGCTTGGCGCTCGCAAAATAGCGGTAGGCGACGTCGATCGTGATGCCCTGCTCGCGCTCGGCGGCGAGGCCGTCGACCAGCAGCGCGAAGTCGAGTCCGTCGCTTTGCGTGCCAATCAATTTGCTGTCGGCCTCGAGGGTCGCGAGCTGGTCGTCGAACAACTGCTTGCTGTCGTAAAGCAAGCGCCCGATCAGGGTCGACTTGCCATCGTCGACGCTGCCGCAGGTGATGAAGCGCAACAGCTCCATCAGAAATAGCCTTCCTGCTTCTTCTGCTCCATGCTGGCGGTGCCGCCGTCGCGGTCGATCGCCCGGCCCTGTCGCTCCGAGGTCGTCGTCTGCTGCATTTCGGCGACAATGTCCTCGACCGTTGCCGCGTTGCTCTCGATCGCCCCGCTCAAGGGATAGCAGCCCAAGGTGCGGAAGCGGATGCGGCGCAGCGCCGGCTGTTCGCCGCCCAGGGGGAAGCGGTAGTCGTCGACCATCAGGATCAGGCCATTGCGCTCGACCGTCGGGCGCTCGGCCGCGAAATATAGCGGGACGATCTCGATCCCCTCGCGCTGGATATATTGCCAGACGTCGAGCTCGGTCCAGTTGGACAGCGGAAAGACGCGCAGGCTCTCGCCCGGATTCTTGCGGACATTGTACAACGACCACAATTCCGGCCGCTGGCGTTTCGGGTCCCAGCGGTGGTTGGCGCTGCGAAAGCTGAAGATGCGCTCCTTGGCGCGGCTTTTCTCCTCGTCGCGCCGGGCGCCGCCGAACGCCGCATCGAAGCCGTGTTCGTCGAGCGCCTGCTTCAGTCCTTCGGTCTTCCACAGATCGGTATGCCGCGGACCGTGGTCGAACGGGTTGATGCCCTGCCGCTCCGCCTCCGGATTCTTGTGGACGATCAGGCGGATGCCGGGCTCGCCCGCGACCTTGTCGCGCAGCGCATACATCTCTTTGAACTTCCAATTTGTGTCGACGTGAAGCAGCGGAAACGGCAGCGGCCCCGGAAAGAACGCCTTCTTGGCCAGTTGCAGCATGACCGCCGAATCCTTGCCGATCGAATAGAGCATGACTGGGCGATCCGCCTCAGCGACGGTCTCGCGCAGGATGTGGATGCTCTCGGCCTCGAGCCGGTCGAGATCGGTCAAGGACCGCATGGTTTGCCGCGCGGGATCATGGTGACGGCGATCTTTGCCCGCTCGCCGCGCGCAAGGAAAGCGGCGATCCGTCGCCGGGCTCTCCCCTGTGCTCCTCATTCATCCTCGGCTAACGCCCGGTGGCACAAGGGCGCGGGCGCGCTCAACATAAAGGAAATTCAGTGTTTCGCATCATCACTGCGTCGGTCATCGGCCTCGCCGCCGCCTCACCGGCCTTGGCTCAGCCAGCTCCGGCACCTTCGCAATCGGCGGACGCGATCCCGACCACCCGCGCCGAAGTCATCAAGATGCTCGACGCGCGCTTTACCGCGATCGATGCCAATCATGACGGAGTCCTCGCCCCCGCCGAGCTCCAGGCGATCGAGACGCAGGTCATCCAAAACCAGAAGGCCGAGATTGCCACTGCGGCCCAGCGCGCCTTCGCCAAGCTCGACACCAACAAGGACGGGCGCCTCAGTATCGAGGAATTTAGCGCCGCGGCCCCGAGGGTTGTCGCCAGTCCGACCGACAATGCCGCCGAGCTGGTCAAGCTGCTCGACGTGGACAAGAACGGGAAGATCAGCAACGACGAGTTCAAGCAGCGGACTCTGGCCGGGTTCGACAAGCTCGACGCCAACAAAGACGGCACCGTGACCCCGGCGGAGCGCGCCAAGGCGGTCGCCCCGCAACGCTGAGCATTGCCGCTTTCGCCGCGCCATCGAACTGTCTAAAGCCCTCGCCATCCCCGGGGAGCCGATAGCGGCTGAGAGGCAGTTCGAGACTGCGACCCGTCGAACCTGATCCGGCTTAAACCGGCGGAGGAAGAGGAGTCTGATATGGCCGACGCACCCGCACGCACTGAGTTGAAAGTCACCACCGGGCCGATCCGCGGCAGCCGCAAGATCTTCGTCGGCCCCAACCGGGTGGCGATGCGCGCCGTCGATCTCGAGCCGAGCTCGGGCGAGCCGCCGCTCAATCTCTACGACACCAGTGGCCCCTACACTGACCCCGATTCGCGGATCGACATCATGGCCGGCCTGCCCGAGCTGCGCGCCGCCTGGATTCGCGCGCGGGGAGATGTCGAAGAAGTCGCCCAGCGTGAGGTCCGTCCCGAGGACAACGGCCAACTTGGCCCCGACCGTTCGGGCGGCGTTGCCCCCTTCCCCGCCACGCGCAAGCGAGTCCTCCGCGCCAGGCCCGGCGCTAACGTCAGCCAGATGTACTACGCCCGCAAGGGCATCATCACGCCCGAGATGGACTATGTCGCGACCCGCGAAAATCTCGGTCGCGAAGCCGCGCTCAGCGCACTGAGGGATGGGGAAAGCTTCGGCGCCGCGATCCCCGATTTCGTCACCCCCGAATTCGTCCGCGACGAAGTGGCACGCGGCCGCGCGATCATCCCCAACAACATCAACCACCCCGAGAGCGAGCCGATGGCGATCGGCCGCAACTTCCTGGTCAAGATCAACGCCAACATCGGCAACAGCGCAGTCGCCTCCGACGTCGCCGCCGAGGTCGACAAGATGGTGTGGTCAATCCGCTGGGGCGCCGACACCGTCATGGACCTCTCGACCGGCCGCAACATCCACGACACCCGCGAATGGATCATCCGCAACTCGCCCGTGCCGATCGGCACCGTCCCCATCTACCAGGCGCTCGAGAAAGTCGGCGGCGTCGCAGAGGACCTCGATTGGGAGGTTTATCGCGACACGCTGATTGAGCAGGCCGAGCAGGGCGTCGATTATTTCACCATCCACGCCGGGGTGCGCCTGCCTTTCGTGCCGATGACCGCCAACCGCGTCACCGGGATCGTCTCCAGAGGCGGCTCGATCATGGCCAAATGGTGCCTCGCCCACCACCGCGAATCGTTCCTCTACGAACGCTTCGACGAGATTTGCGCAATCATGAAGGCGTACGATATCGCCTTCAGCCTCGGCGACGGCCTGCGCCCCGGCAGCATCGCCGACGCCAATGACGAAGCCCAATTCGCTGAGCTCTACACGCTGGGCGAATTGACCAAGAAGGCCTGGAGCCACGACGTTCAGGTGATGATCGAGGGCCCCGGCCACGTGCCGATGCACAAGATCAAGGAGAATATGGAGAAACAGCTGGCGGTGTGCGGCGAGGCGCCCTTCTACACCTTGGGGCCGCTGACCACCGACATCGCGCCCGGCTACGACCATATCACCAGCGGCATCGGCGCGGCGATGATCGGCTGGTTCGGCACCGCGATGCTTTGCTATGTCACCCCCAAGGAGCATCTCGGCCTGCCCGACCGCGACGACGTCAAGGTCGGGGTCATCACCTACAAGCTCGCCGCCCACGCGGCGGATTTGGCCAAGGGGCATCCGGCGGCCAAGCTGCGCGACGACGCGCTGTCCCGCGCCCGCTTCGACTTTCGCTGGCGCGACCAGTTCAACCTGTCGCTCGACCCCGACACTGCGGAGGCATTCCACGACCAGACCCTGCCAGCCGAAGGCGCCAAAACCGCCCACTTCTGCAGCATGTGCGGACCGAAGTTCTGCAGCATGAAGATCAGCGCCGAGGTCAGGGAGTTTGCCCGCAACAACCCGGCGCCAGTCGCGCCCGTGCTTGCGCCCGAAGATGCCGAAGCCGGCATGGCGACGATGAGCGAGAAATATCGCGAGGGGGGCGACCTTTATATTCCGGTCGGCTAGGCCACGGGCTGCACCGGCGGCCGGCACTTACCCGCGCCTCCGGTGCCGGTCCTGCGTTTGTCCCCCCGCCCTTCGTCTAAGGAACGCCACATGTCGCAATGCGTCATCGCCGAATTTCACGCCGCCGAGGGCAAGCTCGACGACCTCATTGCCGCATTGAAGCAGGCGCTGCCCGAGACCCGCGCCTACGGCGGCTGCATCAGCCTCGATTCCTGGCTCGACAAGGATCGCGCAACCATTGTCCTCACCGAGCAGTGGGACAGCTTCGACCATTATGACCGCTACCTCACCTGGCGCCGCGACACCGGCGTGTTCGATGCCATCGCCCCGATGCTCGAAGGCGGCGTCGCCGGATTCGTGCCAAGGAAGTGTGTCGCGGCGGGGTGTTGAAGGGCATGATTTAGAGAGCCTTGCCCCGAACGAATTTGGGTGGGAGAAGTCGGCGATCCCGGGGGAGGGGCCAATGACACTCACACACATCGCCGCGTTTGCACTGCTACTCGGCGCCCCATCCGTCGTGGTCGCCGAGCCGCCGCCGGCGACCACGGGCCCGGTCGATGGCCTCGTTTCGTCGCCGGGCAATTTCAAGCTTCTGCTCGAAAACGACAACGTCCGCGTCCTTCAATATACCTTGCTCCCGGGCGCGCTCGACCATTGGCACACCCACCCGCCGCGCGTCGGCTATGTCCTGTCCGGCGCGAAAATCCTCGTGACGGAGGCGGACGGCACGAAGCAGGATTATGACGAGAAGACCGGCGACATTTACTGGGGCCAATTCTCGCCGCTGCACGATACTTTCAATAGCGGGACCACGCCCTACATCGCGCTGCTGGTGGAGGTGAAAGGCGCACCCTCCGCCGCCACGAGCGATGCCGCCATGCAAGCCCCCGCCCAGGCGCGCGACATTGCCGCCATCCGCGCCTTGCGCGAACAGAACAACCGGGCGCTCGCGGCGCATGACCTCGACGCAACCATGCAGATCGTCGGCAAAAATTTCGTGCTGGTCGGCGGCAACAGCGGGATCGATCGCAGCCGCGAAGATGATCGCAAAGCCTGGGCCGAGGAATTCGCCGTACCCGGTCACGATCGCTACGTCCGGACTCCGGCCAAAATCGAGGTTGGCGAGCGCAAAGGCGTGTGGCGCGCAGCGGAGTCCGGCACGTGGGAAGGGATCGACCACTTCGCCGCAGGCGAATCCCGCCCTTACGGCAGCTATTTCGTCCACTGGTCAAAGGCGACCGGCGAGTGGAAAGTGGTGTCGGAAACCTATGTGACGTTGGGGTGCCGCGGGCCTGGCTGTTGAGGTAGTAGGAATTCCGGGAATTCCAGGGACACAACGGGAATCCCGGGACACAATACTGAATTCAATAATGATAGCGGCACTGCGCTACTTCGGGCGCCTGGGCGGCGCCCTTGCCCGTCACTCGATACACCAGCCGATGCTCGCGGTTGATGCGGCGGGACCACCAGCCCGCCATGTTCTGACCCAGCGGCTCGGGCTTGCCGGTGCCGCGATAGGGATCGCGCATGCATTCTTTTAGGAGCGCGTTTATCCGCGCGAGCAGCTTCGCATCCTCGGCCTGGATCGCAACATACTGCCCCCAGGCCCGCGACGAGAAAACGATATTCACGGCTCGATCAGTTCGTGAACCTCACCCTTGCCGGCATCTAGCTCGGCGATGCTTTCCATCAGGAATCGCGCATTGGCCGGCGACTGCAGCAGATAGAGCGTCTCCTCGATCGACGACCATTCGCTGGCCGAGATCATGACCACGCCCTCGCCCTTCTGACGGGTGATCTTGATCGGCACCTTGTCGGCGACGACGCGGTCGACCACCGCCTTCAAATTGGCGCGGGTGTCGGAGATGCTGATCGTTTCCATGCAATCTATGTACAAATTTCTGTACAGAAATGCAAGGGCATTGGGCGCGCCCCAAAACCTTGTATCGGCTTGGCTTTGCGCCCAATCGTGCGCGATTACCGAGAGAGACAGACTGTGCCAGACCTAACAGCCGAATCCATCGCCCTGGGGCGCGACGAGCGCCTGAGCACCATCCTGCGCTCCATTTGCGAGGCGACCGGCATGGGTTTCGCGGCGGTCGCTCGCGTCACCGAGCAACGCTGGATCGCCTGCCTGGTCGAGGACCGCATCGATTTCGGGCTCGATCCCGGCGGCGAGCTCAAGGTCCACGAGACGATCTGCGACGAGATTCGCGATAGCGGCGAAGCGGTGGTGTTCGACGATGCCAGCGACGACATCAAATGGTCGCGGCACCCGGTGCCGGTGATTTACGGCTTCAAAAGCTATTGCAGCTTTCCGGTCTATCTCGAGGACGGCAGCTTCTTCGGCACCTTGTGCGCGATCGACCCCGCCCCTCGCCACGGCGCCGACGACGCCATCGTCGCCATGTTCACCGCTTACGCGAAGGAGGTCGGCGCGATTCTGTCGGCGGCCACACGCGACGCCCGCCCGGCCGCCTGATCCGCCCGCATTTGACTCTTCCCGTCGATGCGCCGACCTCGGGTTGGCTGGCGGCTCTTGGGGGAGTTACTTTTCCGCCGGACCGTAAGCCCCTCTGCGTCACTCGAAGCGGAGAAACACACATGACAAAATTGACCAACTGGTCCCGCGGCGCCGCCGCCGGAACAATCGCACTGTTGATGATGATGGGTACGCCCGTACGGGCTGCCGACAATCCGCAGGTCGCCGCGGAAATCATGGCTCTGGCGCGTGCGCAGTGGGCATCGGAAATCGCCGGAGAACCGATGGCCCAGCAGAACGCATCGCTGGCCGATGATTATACCGAATTCAACGGCGAATTTCCAACCTTGCTCGTCGGAAAGGCGATGGCCACCCATATGGGAGAGGTCACGCCCTACGACAAAGCGATGTTTTCCGATATGCAGAACGGGCGGGTGCAGGTCTACGGCGACACCGCCATCCTCACCTACAATTTCGCTGGGTTGAGGCGCGGACCGGACGGCAAGGTCAATCCGTCGCTCGCCAAGTCGTCACGGGTCTATGTCAAGCAAGGCGGCCAGTGGCGGCTGGTCCACGCCAACTTCGCCCCGGTCGCAGCCGGCCATTAGTCGTTAACGAGAGCCGTGCCGGTCGCGGTGCGGCTCTCGCTAATCCGCCAATAAACGCGAGCGGCCTCGCCTCTTGCCGCTCCGAATGGTGCCTTAAACGCCCAGTGCCCACGAACCCTGAATCCACCCAATAAGGCCATGGCCGGCAACCATTTGTTCACCATCGGCGCCCACAGATGGATGCGGGGAAGAAGATAGCATGGGCAATCCGGTCGCACAGAATGCAGTCCAGCCCGAGCGCCGCCGCGCCAACCGCGCCGCGCTGCGCCTTGAGGCGACGATGCGCGAGGGCAGCCGAAGCAAGGTCAAGGTCCGGCTGATCGACTTTTCGACCCACGGCTGCCGGATTGAAGGCTCGTCCACCGTGGCGGTCGATTCTTGGCTATGGCTCAACATCGCCGGGCTGGAGTCGCAATATTCCCGGGTGGTCTGGCACTGCCAGGAATTCATCGGCCTCGAATTCGAAAAACCCCTGGCGGAAGCCGTGCTCGATCGGCTTTTGGAGAATCAGAAAGCGCCGACCCAGACCCGGGTCAATGAATTGCGCGATATCGCCACCCGGACCCTGTGGCTGGCGAGGCAGGCGGACGACACCAACATTCACCCGCTCGCCGAGCTTTCCAAATCATGCGCGATAGACGCCGTGGTCGAAGGATTCCGGCTGAGCGAAGCCAAGAGCGGAAAGACGGGCGAGAAACCGCCAGCCGCCTGAACCGCCGTTTTTTGCGATTGCCGCGATCGACCGACCGCCGCGGCGTTTACTCCGGCGCCGCTCCGCCCACGATGCGCGAGATCCCACCCACCGCCTCGATCTGGGCCGCCAGCGTGCCGCGCGGCAACTCCTGCTCCAGCGCCCAGGCCAGCACCGCCTCCAGGCGGGTAATGGTCGCGTCGTCGCACATCCCGGCAAAGGCCAGCTTCATCACCGGCTTCATCGGCTGGCGAAGCTGGATTTTGAGGCCCTGGGTCTCGACCAGCTTGAGATATTCCTCGGGACAATTTTCGGCATCGAGCGCGAAATCATAAGCGGCGCCCAAGCCTTCGTAGAGCGCGGCGTTGCTCATGAGCTTGGCCATGCGCGCTTCGTCGGCCTTGGCCCGGACCGCGACCAGCCGGGCCTGCAGCGACTCTCCCGCCGCACCGGTGGACTCGGCCAACGGCTCCATTGCCGGAGGCGCGGATGGAGCAGCGCTGGTGGCGGATGAAGCGAAGGGCGCAGCCGAACGGACTGGCACGCGCTTGACGGTCTGCGCGCCGTAGAAGCCGTCGGCGTTGGTGCTGGTCTGCAAGATGTCCGAAAAGCCGGGGCTGGGCTCGGCACTGGTATCGGTTTCGGCATCAATATGAGGTTCGGCGGGCGCTGCTTGGTCGCTATCGGGCATTGGTTCGCTTTCCTGTTCGGCTTCGATTGACGCTTCCTCGGCCTGGGGTTCGTCAATCGACGGGATGGCCGTCACCTCCTCGACCTCGTTGGCGACGAACTCTGGCGCTTCGGCACCATCCGGCGACGATTCGGTCGCCTCGGCGACGCTGGCCGGCACCGTCTCGGACGTGACGAAGGCGTAGACATAGTCGACCCAGGCTCCGGCCGAGCTCAGCGGCAGCAGCGTCACCCAGCAGTGCGTGATCGAGTCCGCAGCCGGAAATTGGTCCTCGAACGTCAAAGCGTTGCGGGAAATGGCGACGATCGAGAGCTTCCTGGCGATGCTCGCCAGGATCGACGGGGCCGGCGCGTCGATGATTCGTTCAACCGCGCCGTCCGCTTTCAATGTTTCGCCAAGGTGGCGGACTTCGGCGTCCTCGCCGCCGCCGATCAGCTCGAGCAGCGCGCTGCACGGGCTGGCATCGGAAATCGCCAGCGGATCGAGGTCGTGCAGCGGCGGGAATTCGCGGTCGCCGCGGATCGACAGCCAATAGGCCAAAACGTCGGCGTGCCGGCGCCGAGCCGCATCGTCGATGGTGGTGAACCCATTCAGCAGATCACCCACCGCCGGTTGCTCGGCCGCGTGCATGTCCGATCCCGCTACTCCCATCGCTGCTCTCCCCTGGCTTTTCGCCAAAACCCGTTCTGCGCCGGGGGGACTTAGAAAGGGTTAACTTACCGCTGCTCCAGTCGCACCAGCGCCGCGTCGAGCGCCTGCAGGAAGCGCGAGCGATCCGCCTTGGCGAACGGCGGCGGGCCGCCGACCACGTCGCCACCGGCGCGCAAGTCGGCCATGATCGCCCGGGTGGCGATCGCGCCGCCGATGCCGGCCGAAGTGAACGGCTTGCCATTGTGGCCCATGACCGTCGCGCCGGCCTTGAGGCAACGGTCAGCCAGCAGGATATCGCCGGTGACGACCACCGCCTGCGAATCGGCCTCGGCCGCGATCCAGTCGTCGGCGGCGTCGAACGCGTCCGACACCAGCACCCGCTCGACCAAGGGATGATCGGGCAGGCGGATGCGGCTGTTGCTGACCACTTTGACCGGCACGCTGCGGCGGAAGGCGACGCGGTAGATCTCGTCTTTCACCGGGCAGGCATCGGCGTCGACCAGGATGCGGACAGGCGAAGGTGGCGTGCTCAAGCCTGGCGTTTTAGCCGCGAATTGGCCGACCGTCAGGGCGCTTTCTTCGGTGGCGGCTGCATGATTGGCGTGTGGCCGTAGAGGATGTTCTGCCAGCGCCCTTTGCGCAGCTGGTAGAGCGAAGTCGCCCACACCGGGCTCGGCACTTTGACCGCGCCGCAACTGGTGTCCTGGGCGGCGCGGTAGATTAACAGCGCGGTGGTGGCGTCGAAACGGCGGAAGGTGAAATGGTCGACGCTGTAGCTCGCGACCTTGCAGCCGCCGCTGGCGATGCCGTCGATCACCTGTTTCTTGCCGGTCGCGCCGATGAAGCCGTTCAATTCGACATGGTCGTCCGACAGGAAGCGGTCCCAGAATTTGGCGTCCATCGCCTGCCATGCGACCCAGCTCTGCTTCTCCAGGGCGATCAACTGCTGTTCGAGCGCCTGGTCGGACACCGCCTTGGCACTGGCCGCCGTGCCGAGGGCCACCAGTCCAAGTCCGATTGTAATCCAGTAGCGCATCGTTTGCCCCTTCAACGCGCGGTAGCATAAGCATGAGGGCTAGCACGGAACGGCGACCGGCGGCCAAGTCCAATCGACCAAGCCGGGGGAGGCTTCGACTAACACCGCCGCCCGAAATTCGGGCGGCGGCGCTGCATCCGGTTAGTTCACCTTTGATGGGTGGATGGTGGGCGTTACGCTCGACTCGTGGTTGCCGCGGGCGAAGATAAAGTCGCCCTTTTTCGGTTGCGCGGCGGTCGGCGTGGCGGTCGCGGGTGCGGCGTCGATCTCGTCCAGAACAGACTCACCGGTGGCAGCCTCGACTTCGGCGTCGAGCTTGCGCTCCTGCTGGTCCATCCCGTTGGCGCGACGCAGCCTTTGCTTCAACGACGCCGACGGATTGTCCTCGGTCGGCCCACGATAGGCGTCCTGCACATTGGGTCCGAAGCGCGACAGGTCGAAATCATCCGACAGCTCGGTCTCCGGGCCAATGAACTTGGTCTCGGACTCTGCAGTTGGCTCGAGCGCGGTGGCGACCACAAGGGCCGGCGCGGCCATGACCGGCTCGGGTTCGGTCAGCACCGGCTCGGGCGCGACGATCGGCGCCAGGTCGGCGTCGGCAGCGGCTTGCGCCTCGGCATTTTGCTGCCATTCGGCGTCCTCGATCTCGTCGAGGCGGCGGCGGCGGCGGCTACGCAGGACAAGCGCGCCCCCGACCAGCACGAGCAGGCCGAGGCCGGCCAGGCCCGCGGTCGGGAGGATGTCGATGGTCGTCGCGGGTGCCGTCGCGACAGGCGCGGCGGCGGCCGGCGCAGCGGCGACAGGTTCAACCGGCAATGCCGGGACCACAGGGGCCGCGGCAATCGGGACCGTGATCGCGGCGGCCGGGGCGGCTGAGGCGATTGAGCGTGCGACCGTCGCGGCGCGAACCGGCGCCGGGCGAGCGTGCGTGGCGGTGGACTTGGTGGTCGTCGTCTTGCGGGCGGTTGTGGATGTCGTCCGGGTGACGACCGGATCGACGGCGACCGCCGTGTCGGCGGGCGCGATCGGATCGACGACGACGGGGGCCGGGGTGACGTCGACCACTGGGGTCGTCGTGACCACGGGGTCGGCGACGCTCTGGGCGAACGACGGTACGGACGACAATGCCAGGACGGCGGCAAGCGCGGTCATGGCGGGGCGAAGCGCGTTTCTGTGGGTCATGCCAGGGTAAACCAACGCCGAACCATTTCGGGTCCGCGCAATCGACCGACCGCACCAAATCCATGGCCGCTTAGGAAGGCGCAGGTTTCGAGTGTAGACTTGAAAACCATGGCTGACGCCCAGACCGTTCGATTATTCTCTTATGGCACGCTGCAGCAGGCCGAGGTGCAGCGCGCGACCTATGGCCGGCTGCTCGAAGGCGCTGCCGACGGGCTGCGCGGATATCGACTGGAGCCGCTGACCATCACCGATCCTAAGGTCGTGCGGCTGTCGGGCAAGGCGGTTCACACCATCGCGTGCCACAGCGGCGACCCGGCGGACCGAATTTCGGGCCTGGTGTTCCTGCTGACCGAAGACGAGCTGACAGCCACCGACCGCTACGAAGTCGACGCCTACGCCCGGGTCGAGGTCATGCTGGATTCGGGAACCAAGGCGTTCGTTTATGTCGGGCCCGGACGGCCGCTCACTTCTTGAAGTTCTCGAGTCCGCGGACAACGCCTTCCTTGGTCGACGGGTTGGAGGCGTTCTGCTTCTTGCCCTTGTCGGCCTTGGGCTTGCGGGCTTCCTTGTTCGATTTCTTCTGGCCTTTGGCCATGATCCGTCTCCCGATCGGGACCGCGCGGCGCGCGCCCTAGGGGAGCGTATAGACACGAAAACGGGCGCCTGTCTTGCCGACAGGCGCCCGCCTTCATCGCTTACGAGTAGGATTACATTTTGTTGGCGTCGGCACCGTTGCGAACGGCGTCGGCGGCGTTGTCGCCAGCGGCCTTGGTGGCGTCGGCGGCGTTCTCGGCATTCGCCTGCATGTTGTCGGCCATCGCGTCCGCATTCTCGACCATGTTGTCGGCAACGGCGTCGGCATTGGCTTCAATATTGTCAGCTACCTGTTCCTTCGGGCTTGAATTGCAGCCGGCTAGGGCTGCGAGTCCGACGGCGACGGCGAGAGTGGTGGTGATCTTCATGATATTCCCCTGGTTGCAAAAACAGTCGTTACCAAGCGCACAAGACGTGCAATTGGTTCCGACAGCGAAACAGCAGTTATCGTTTGCGGAGCGCTTCGTCTACCTCGGAGCGCTGGTTTTGGGTATCCCAGCGCGGATCGCGCCGCCGGCGATCCGGTGGCCATGGATCCACGCCATGTCGCTGCCCAGCGTCAGCATCGGTTCGAATCCAGCTCGACGGTCGGCCGGAATCGGGCTGCCGCCAAGGTCGTCGAGAACGTAGTAGCGCCAGCCGAGACGGACCATCAGCACCGTGATCGGTCCGCCGACCTTGTCCCGGCCCATGGTCATGTACAAGTCGCGCGCTGGAAAGCCGAGGGTCCGCAACGCCTGCATCTTGACGATCGCGCGATTCTCCATGTCACCGGCGCCGTGCTGCAGGGTTTCCGCGGCGCTCGCCCAATAATCGTGGCGGCCCCATTCGGTCGCATCGGACATCCAGCGGATATTGCGGGTCACCGCATCCTGGACATAAGCGATCTGCTGTTCGCGGGTCAGGCCCCGGGCCGGTGCCACCAGCCGCTGCATCGAGGGCAGGAATGAGGCGTCAAGACCGGCGCGACGCCAGCCATCGGCATAGCGATCCGCCCGGACCGGCAGCGCGACCGTGCCGAAAAAGTCGGGACTCGCCGGCGCGTTGCGGGCGGTGACGATGATTGGCTCGGGATTGTAGTCGGCGGCACGAGCCTGGCCGGCCAACAAGGCCAGACAGCCGGCAAGCCCAGCGCCGCCAACGAGCGTCCTAAGCCATCGCAAATGTCGCATCATTCCCCTTTTCGGCCGTGGCCCAAGTCCCCGGTTGAAAGAGGAACATTCGTCGAGAGATTGCGGAAGCGCGAAGTAAGCGGAAAGTTAACCAGCAACGGTGAAACGTTACACCGCCGGGACGGATCGAACGATTTCCTATCTCTTGTTAAGTTTTTGTACCGCGGAAAGCGTCTCGGAGACGTGTTTGCTCCAATCGAGATCGTCATGAACCATGACAATGCGGGCGTGGCGGTCGATCACGTAGGACGTCCGTGTAGTCAGCCCCGGATGCTCTGCCCAGGCGACATCGTAGGCCTTTTGGGTCGCCGGCGTCGCCGTTGCGACCGGGAAGGCACTGCGACACTCTTCGACCGAGAATTTCTTGAGTTGCGGCAGGTCATCGGCCGACATGCCAATCACCCGCGCGCCGACTTTCTTGAAGTCGCCGATCGCCTCGCTGAACGCATGGGCCTCGGCTGTGCAGCCGCTGGTGAACGCCTTGGGGAAGAAATAGAGCACCACAGGCCCGTGGCGCAGCTGCTGCGCCAGATGGAGCTTGAACGGCTTACCGCCGACCGCCCCCACAGTGACGAAGTCCGGCGCCTTGGCTCCCACTGGGAGTGCGGCCATGCCCGGCGCGGCGATTGTGGCCGCGAGGACGAAACCGATCAGTTGCTTGTTCATTGCGCCTGCTCCTTTGGAGCGCAGAATAGCGCCGCACGCGTGCCTGCGCCATGGGTAACGCAACCGGCACCAACGCCAATTGTTGATTAGCCTGGCCAAAGAAAGGGCTGCCGATGCGCATTGTAAGGCTGCTGACGACATTGGTGCTTCTGCTCGGCGGCTGCGCCCGGCGCGACGGTCCCGACGCAAGCCCCGTCGATGCTCAAGCCGATGGCACCGCAACGATCGCCGCGGCTGCGAGCTGGATCTTTCAGTCGAACGGCGACGGCGTTGCGCTCACGCTGACTGACAGGGCCGGGAGCGCCGCGATCCGATTAGTCTGCCCCAAAGACCGCGACCAATTGCTGGTCAATGTCCCGTCGTTCAAGCCAATCGGCAGCGAGGAGCGACTGTCGTTCGGCAGCGGCGGTGAGGTGATCGCCTTGGTCGCCCATGCGGGTGGCGACGCGCGCCGCGGCGGCGTCTCAGGCACTGGCGCCGTGCCGGAAGACTTGAAGCGGCTGCTGACGGCGGGGCAGCTTAGCGCCAGCTATGGCGCGCAGCGGAGCGGGCCTCACCCCGCCCCTGATGACCGCCTCGCGGGACCGTTTCTCGCTGCCTGTGGGGAAAGTGCCAGGGCCGCTCGCGAAGCGCCTTTGAAGCCAACTTCGTCGACCGGCGCGTGCCTGGTTCAGGATGGCGAGCTGCTGCGGATCTCACCGTTGCGGGCGGTCGGCACCGAGCCGTTCTGGGGCGCCCGGATCGAAGGGCGGTGCGTCACTTACTCGACGCCCGAAAACCAAATGGGGACCCGCGTGTGGACGCGGTTCAATACCGGGCCGCAGGGCGGAATCTGGATCGGGACTCTGGATGGCAAGCCATTGGAGTTGCGGACGCGCCCGGTGGTGAACTGCTCGGACGGCATGTCGGACAATCGATTCCAGATCGCGGTCGACGTCACCGTCCATGGCGAACAGCGCAAGGGCTGTGCCGGACCAATACTGAAGTGAAGGGGAAAGACGGGCTGGCCGCTGTCCGAGCCTCTAGCGGTCGGAGGCGAGCCAGCCGGTCAGAATATAAAGCAGGATCATCACCGGGCCAGTGATCAGCGTGGCGATGACCAGGCCGAGGCGGAAGACGATCGGGTCAATGCCGGTCATGTCGGCGAGGCCGGCGGCGACTCCCATCACTTTGCCTTGCTCGCGGTTGAGGACGAAACGCTGGTTCATTGTCTTACTCTTTCAAAGCGAAGCGAGGGGTCAGGCAATCGGCAGCGGGCCGACGGCGGCGCTGACGAACAGAAGCGCGGTAACGAACGCGGCGGCAAGCGACGCGGCAGTTTCGCGGCTGGGTGCGAACATGGTGAACATTGAAAAACTCCCTTTTTTGTGTCGGGGCCAGTGATTGAGCCCACGCCATCAACATTGCAGGAAGCGTGCCAAATGAAAAAAGTCGTGTGTTTTCAACAGTGACCTAAGTGATCGGCCTGAAATTAGCCGAAAAATACGCCGTCATTTGGGATAATTCGCCAATTCGGCCAGGAGCCTGTTCAGCTTCTCCGCGTCCCCGCCGGGAGCGCCCGGGCGCGATCATCGGCGGCCGAGGCCGGGGCGGCGATCGACCGGCATTCGGCGACCAGCGTCGTGAAATCGAGATCGCTATTGTCGATCAGCGCCTCGGGGGCGGCGGCCGAACAGGCGTCCTCGGAAACATAATGGACCGGGACCGTGGCCACCGGGGCGCAGCCGGTGCCGCCGTCGGCGCAGCCGAGAATCGCAATGATGAAATAGCCAGGTCCCATAGTCCATCAGAAACATCTGATTAAACCAACGGTTCCAATCCTTTCTCCTTTATCGTTTGCCCGCCGAGGTCGGCGTTCCTACCTAGGGCGAATGGCGACAGCGGCGGCAGGCAGGATCAAGGGCAATGGCGGCTATCGCACGCTGCTGCGCTTCCTGCCGATGCTGTGGCCAAAGGGCGAGGCCGAACTGAAGGCGCGCGTGGTCGCCGCGATCGTGCTTGTGCTGGCGGGCAAGGGCGCGGTGCTGCTGATGCCGTTCGCCTACAAAGCGATCATCGACCGCATGTCGGCCGGCACCGCAGCGTTTGGAGTCGTCGCCGGCCTGGTCGCCGGCTACGCCACGGCGCGCTTTGCCGGGGTGCTGTCCGACAATCTGCGCAACGCCTTGTTCGAGAAAGTCGGCCAGCGCGCCGCGCGCAGGTTGGCCGGCGAGGTGTTCCGCCACGTCCACGATCTGTCGCTGCGCTTTCACCTCGAACGGCGCACCGGCAGCCTGACCAAGATCGTCGAGCGCGGCACCAAGAGCATCGACATGATGCTCTATTTCCTGCTGTTCAACATCGCTCCGACGGTCATCGAGCTGGGCGCGATCTGCGTCATTTTCTGGGTCAAGTTCGGCCCCGGTCTGGTCGCCGCGACGCTGGCCATCGTCGCCATCTACATCGCTTTTACGAGGCAGGTGACCGACTGGCGGGCGCAGGTGCAGCGGCAAATGAATGAGGTCGACAATCGCGCCATCGGCCGCGCGGTCGACTCGCTGCTGAACTACGAAACGGTCAAATATTTCGGCGCCGAGGAGCGCGAGGCGCTGCGTTACGACGAGGCGATCGGCGCTTACGCCAAGGCCGCGGTCAAGAATGAGGTTTCGCTCGCCTGGCTCAACATCGGCCAGTCGCTGATCACCAATGCGATGATGGCCGGGGCGATGGTGTTCACCGTCTGGGGCTGGAGCCAGGGTCGCTTCACGCCGGGCGACGTAGTGCTGGTCAATTCGCTGTTGATGCAGCTGTTCCGGCCATTGGACATGCTCGGCTGGGTCTACCGCTCGATCCGCCAGGGGCTGATCAACATG
>JBDSNQ010000066.1:0-8326 GCA_039915275.1 Sphingomicrobium sp. | reverse complement strand
CGGCGGGGCGGTGCTGATGTCGGCGCTGGCCGGGTTCGAACAGGCGCTGTGGGATTTGAAGGGCAAGGCGCTGGGCTTGGCCGCGTGGGAGATGCTCGGCGGGCGGGTGCGCGACAAGGTCCGCGCTTATGCCTGGATCGGCGGCGACCGGCCGCACGAGATTGGCGAGGCCGCCAAGGCGCGGGCCGATCAGGGCTTCACCGCGGTCAAGATGAACGCCACCGCCGAGCTGGGCTGGATCGGCACGCCCAAGCTGTTCGACGAGGTGGTCGGGCGGGTCGAAGCGGCGCAGGCGGCGGGGATGGACGTCGGGCTCGACTTCCACGGGCGGGTCCATCGGCCGATGGCCAAGCAATTGGCCAAAGTGCTCGAGCCGCTCGGGCTGTTGTTCATCGAGGAGCCGCTGCTGTCGGAGAATCTGGAAGGGCTGCGCAAGATCGCCGCGCTGACCAGCACGCCCATCGCGCTCGGCGAGCGGTTATACTCGCGGTGGGACTTCAAGCCGGTGTTCGAAATGGGCGTGGTCGACATCATCCAGCCCGATTTAGGCCACGCCGGCGGCCTGCTCGAATGCCGCAAGATCGCGGCCATGGCCGAGGCCTATGACGTTGCGGTGGCGCCGCATTGCCCGCTCGGGCCGCTGGCGCTGGCGGCGTGCCTCCAGCTCGACGCGTGCACGCCCAATGTCGCGATCCAGGAGATCAGCCTTGGCATTCATTACAACACGGGCGGGCATGATTTGCTCAATTTCGTCGTCGACAAAGAGGTGCTGACACCGGTCGACGGGCATTTGCCGATCCCCGAGAAGCCGGGGCTGGGCATTACGATCGACGAGGCGGCGGTGCGCGCCGCCGACAAGGACCGCCACCGCTGGCGCAACCCGGTGTGGCGGCTCGAGGATGGTAGTTTCGCGGAGTGGTGAGGCGCTAAAGCGCTAATGGCATTTGAAGCGGTCGAAGGGTTCGAGGCAGCTCTTGCAGCGCCATTGCGCTTTGCATGGGGTCGAACCGAAGCGGCTGACTTCCTCGGTGTCGGTCGAGCCGCATTGGGGGCAAGTCGCGGTCTTGGCCAGGTCGGGCGGGGCGATGCCATAGGCCTTGAGCGCGGCCTTGCCCTGGTCGGTGATCCAGTCGGTGGTCCACGGCGGGGAGAGTTCGGTTTCAATCTTCACTTCGCGATATCCGGCGGCGTCAAGCGCTTCGCGGATGGTGCGTTCGATGACTTCGGTTGCCGGGCAGCCCGAGTAAGTCGGGGTGATGCGGACGCGGTCGGCGGTGACGTCGCGGATAATGCCGAGATCGATTACCGAGACCACCGGGATTTCCGGGTCCATGACGGTTGCGAGCACCGCGCGGATGGCGGCCGTATTCACACCCGTTCCAGCGCCAGCGCGATCCCCTGGCCGACGCCGATGCACATGGTGGCGAGCGCGTAGCGGCCGGCGCGCTGGTGCAATTCCTCGGTCGCGGTCAAAGCGAGGCGGGCGCCGGACATGCCGAGCGGGTGACCGAGCGCGATCGCGCCGCCGTTGGGGTTCACGTTGGGCGCGTCGTCGGCGAGGCCGAGTTTGCGAAGCACCGCCAACGCCTGGGCGGCGAAGGCTTCGTTCAATTCGATCACGTCCATATCGGCGATCGCCAGGCCGAGCCGCTTGAGCAATTTCTCGGAAGCGGGGGCAGGACCAATGCCCATGATCCGCGGCGGCACCCCGGCGACCGCGGCGCCGAGGATGCGGGCGCGGGGGGTGAGGCCGTGGCGCCTGGCCGCTTCCTCGGATGCGATGATCAGCGCGGCGGCGCCGTCGTTGATGCCCGACGAGCTGCCGGCGGTGACGGTGCCGTCCATGCGGACGATAGGCTTCAATTTGGCGAGCGCTTCGAGGGAGGTGGCGCGAGGATGCTCGTCGCGGTCGACGATGGTCGGGTCGCCTTTGCGCTGCGGGATTTCGACCGCGACAATTTCGGCGGCGAGGCGGCCGTTGGCTAAAGCGGCGCCGGTGCGTTGCTGGCTGCGCAGCGCGAACGCGTCCTGGTCCTCGCGGCTGATGTTGAACTCGTCGGCGACGTTCTCGGCCGTGCTCGGCATGGTGTCGTCGCCGTAGGCCTCGCGCAGCTTGGGATTGACGAAGCGCCAGCCCATGGTGGTGTCGTAAATCTCGGCGTTGCGGTCGAAGGCGCTGGTCGCCTTGGGCAGCACGAACGGGGCGCGGCTCATACTTTCCGAGCCGCCGGCGATGATCAGGTCGCCTTCGCCGCTGCGGATGGCGCGCGCGGCCATCGCCACCGCGTCGAGGCCGGAGCCGCACAGGCGATTGAGGGTTACGCCGCCCGAGCTGTCGGGGAGGCCCGCAAGCAGCCCGGCCATGCGCGCCAAATTGCGGTTGTCCTCGCCAGCCTGATTGGCGCAGCCGAGGATGACGTCGTCGAGCTCGGCCCAGTCGACCGATAGGTTGCGTTCCATAAGGGCGCGGATGGGCAAGGCGGCGAGATCGTCGGCGCGGATGTGGGCGAGCGTCCCGCCGTAACGGCCGATGGGCGTGCGGATGGCGTCGCAAATATAGGCTTCGGTCATCCCTATTAGATGACCCCTCGGCGCATTTGATCAAGTTCTATACTCTCGAACAGGGCCTTGAAATTGCCTTCGCCGAAGCCTTCGTTGCCCTTGCGCTGGATGATCTCGAAGAAGATCGGGCCGATCACGTTCTGGGTGAAGATCTGCAGCAGCAGCCCTTGCCCCTCGGTCGGCGCGCCATCCATTAATATGCCGCGCGACCTGAGCTCGGGGATCGACTCCTCGTGGCCCTCGATACGCGTCGGAAGCAGCTCGTAATAGGTTTCGGGCGTATCCTGGAAGGGAATGCCACGGCCGCGCAGGATGTCGACCGCGGCGTAGATGTCGTCGCTGCCGAGCGCGATGTGCTGGATGCCCTCGCCCTTATATTCGCGCAGGAATTCCTCGATCTGGCTCTTGTCGTCCTGGCTCTCGTTCAAGGGGATGCGGATCTTGCCGCAGGGCGAAGTCATCGCTTTGGAGAACAGGCCGGTGACCTTGCCCTCGATGTCGAAATAGCGAATCTCGCGGAAGTTGAAGAGCTTCTCGTAAAAATCGGCCCAGTGCGACATCCGCCCGCGATTCACATTGTGGGTGAGATGGTCGATGTAAGTGAGGTGCGAGGCGTGGCTGGCCTCACGCTCGCGCCAGTCGGGGAAGAATTCGAAGTCGACGTCGTAGATGCTGCCGTTGTCGCCGTAGCGATCGACCAGATAGAGCAAAGACCCGCCGATGCCCTCGATGGCGGGAATCTCAAGCTCGCCGTCCGCGACATCGTTCTGGATGTCGGTCGCGCCGAGGCTCATCGCGCGGTCGTGCGCCGCCTTAGCGTCCTTGACCCGGAACGCCATCGCGCAAGCGCACGGGCCGTGGATCGCGGCGAAATCCTCGGCGAAGCTGCCGGGTTCGGCGTTAATGATGAAATTGCAGTCGGCCTGGCGGTGGAGGGTGACGTTCTTGCGCCGGTGATGGGCGACCGCGGGAAAGCCCATTTTGGTGAACAAGTCGCGCAGCAGCTCCGGGTCGGGGGCGGCATATTCGACGAATTCGAAGCCGTCGGTGCCCATCGGATTTTCAAGCCCCAGGGGGCCTTTTTCGGCGACAGCAGTGGCCATGGCCAATTCTCCTCTTTTCGAGATTTCCCTGCGCTTGGGAGCTGCGCATTGCAAGATTGGGCGAGCGGTCCATAGTTGGCCCATGACCGAAACACCCCCCGACGGCTGGACCCTGGACGAGAGCGGCAAGGCTTTGGTCCGCAGCCTCAAGTTCAAGGATTTCAGCGAGGCGTTCGCGTTTCTGACGCGGGTCGCGCTGCACGCCGAGAAAGTCGATCATCACCCCGAGTTTACGAACGTCTGGAACCGGGTCGATTTTCGGCTGACCAGCCACGACGCTGGCGGAGTTACGGAGCGGGACCGGGCGCTGGCCGAAGCGATCAACCAACTCGCCGGGCGGTGAAGATCAGACGCTTGGCTTGCGTCGGCATGAACCGGCTGTAAGGAGTTTGACGCCGGGCGCTGTATAAGCCTGGCGAGTAAGCGTACCGCTTGGGGGAGCAGTGCATGGGTAGGGCCTGGCGCGCGGGGAAACCCGCCCGATGATCTTCAATTCGCTGACATTCCTGGTCTTTTTCGCGATTGTGCTGGCGCTGCACAACGCGCCATTCTCGTGGCACCAGAAAAAGATCAACCTGCTGATCGCCAGTTACTTGTTCTACACCGCCTGGAACCCGCCATTCGTGATCCTGCTGTGGGTCTCGACGGTGGTCGATTGGTGGGCGGCGCAGTGGATGGTCCGCGCCAAGACCGAGCGCACGCGCAAGGCGTGGATGATCACGTCCGTGGTCGTCAATTTGGGCATGCTCGGCTATTTCAAATATGGCGGCTTCCTGATGCAGAACTTCGTCGAGATCGCGGGTTCGATCGGGATCGCCTATCAGCCGCCGAAGTGGGACATCGTCCTGCCGGTCGGCATCAGTTTCTATACGTTCGCGACCCTGTCCTACACGCTCGACGTCTATCTGCGGCGCTCGAAACCGGCCGGAAGCTTCCTCAACTACGCTTTGTTCGTGACCTTCTTCCCGCATCTGGTGGCGGGTCCGATCATGCGCCCGACCGAGTTGGTCCCGCAGTTCGAAAGCCCTCGCCGGGCCAATGCCCATCAGCTCTATTTCGGGCTGGCGCTGATCACGCTTGGCCTGTTCCAGAAGGTGGTGCTGGCCGACGGCTTTTTGGGGCCGGTGGTGGAAAAGGTCTATGACGCGCACAAGGGCGTGCCGCTGGCGCTCGACGCGTGGGTCGCGACTTTGGCCTTCAGCGGGCAGATCTTCTGCGACTTCGCCGGTTATTCGACGACCGCGATCGGGGTCGCGATGTGTTTGGGTTTCGCCATGCCCGACAATTTCCGCTTCCCCTATGCGGCGATCGGCTTCTCGGATTTCTGGCGGCGATGGCACATCACATTGTCGAGCTGGCTGCGCGATTACCTGTACATTCCGCTCGGCGGCAACCGCCATGGCGTGGCGCGAACCTATGCCGCGCTGATGGGGACGATGCTGCTCGGCGGGCTGTGGCACGGCGCCAATTGGACGTTCGTGGTGTGGGGCGGGCTGCACGGTCTCTATCTGTCGACCGAGCGCTGGCTCAAGACCCGCTTCGCCGGTTTTGTGCCGGGGCGGGCGAGCCTGGTGATGATCGGCGCGCTGACATTTGTCCTGATCAACATCACCTGGGTATTCTTCCGCGCGCATGACTTCACCGGCGCGGCGACCGTGCTGCGCTCGATGGCCGGGCTCCAGGTCAAGCCGATCGGGATGATCGGCGCGTTGCCGATGACCTATGCGCTGGTCATCGTCGCGTGCATCGTTGGCACCCATTGGGCGATGCGCGACAAGACGCTCGAGATCGCGATCGAGCGGACGCCGGCGTGGGCGGTGGGGACGGCGTGGATGGCAATGGCGGTGGCGGTGGTTGCGGAACAGGGGACGGGCAGTGCCTTCATCTACTTCCAGTTCTAAACCTTCCGGATTGCTCGCCCGCGAAGGCGCGCTGACAGCCGGGCTGCGGCTGACCGCGTCCGACCGTCCCGGCCAGGCGCAACCGGTGCCGACCCGCGACATCCCCAAACAGCCGTGGGGCAAATTGGCGCTGGCGGCGATGATCGCGCTCATCGTCGGGACCGCCTTGCTCGAATGGAACGGCCGCCGCCTCGGGCTTCACGCCGGTGACCTCGACGACAGCGATGTTATGTGGGGCACAGAGCGGGCGCGCTCGGCCGGCGCGCCGGTCGCGATCGTCGGCGATTCGCGCATCCTGTTCGACACCGACCTCGACCGCTTCGAGGCGCTGACCGGCCTGCGCCCGGTGCAGATGGCGATCCACGGCACCAGCGCGCTGACCCTGCTCGAGGATGTTGCGTCGAACCCCAAATTCAACGGGCTGCTGATCGTCGGGCTGGCCGACACGATGTTTTTCCAGCCGTTCGACGGTTACGGCGGCTACATCCACAAGCGCGGCCAGTTCGAGGGGCCGGGCAAGCGGATCTCGGCCCAAATCGATCATGTGCTGCAGCGCCGGCTCGCCTTCCTCGACGCCAATTATCGGCTGAGCGTTTATGCCGGGCGCCTCGACCGCGATTTCCGGCCGGGCGTCAAGGGACCGCTCCACGACATCTGGAAGCTCGAGGAGCCGGGCGAGCATCGCGCCACGCACATGTGGCCGCGGATCCTGACCGACACCAAGCTGCGCGCCCATGCGCGGTGGGCGTGGGACGGCTTCAAGGAGGATTTCCCTTACACCCCCGCGCTGATTGCCAAGGGCCAGGCGCGCGCCGTCACCGCGGTCGCGACCATCCGCGCGCGCGGCGGCGAAGTGGTGTTCGTTCGCCCGCCATCGGACATCCATTTGCGCGTCAACGAGGAAGCGCAGGTGCCCAAGGCCAAGGGCTGGTCGATGCTGCTGCGCAATACTCATGCGATCGGCATCCATAACGACGATTTGCCGCCCGCCGTGCGCCATTTGATCATGCCCGAATGGTCGCATTTGAGCCGCGCCTGCGCGACCGTGTTCACCGACGCCTATGTGCGGCGGCTGGCCGCGCTGACGCCGCGGCTCAAGCTGCGCGCCAATGCCCCGCCGCCGCTGAGCCGCGACGATTGCGTGCCGCCGAACATGAGATGAGGGATCGAACGCGCGACATTTGGCGTTCAGGCAAGGAATGAGATACGGAACCGCAATGACCCGCAACGCAACCGCCGCCGCTTATTATTATCCCGACGAGGTTGGGACCGGCTGACGCACGCTTAGCTCAGACGACCAACCTCGACCCGCTTGGCTTCCGCCCGGCGGGTTTTTTATTGTTCTCGAGAGGACCCGACCATGTTGCACAGAGCTCTTGCCACGACCGATCAGCCGCGCGGCTGGCGGGATTATGTCGTGCCGCAACGCTGGGAGGCGTTTACCGACGAGGATCACGCGGTGTGGGACTTGCTGTTCGCGCGGCAGGTCGAGCTGCTCGGGACGCGGGTGGTGACTTCGTTCCTCGATGGGATCAACCTGCTGCGCCTGTCCCATCCGGGCGTGCCTGATCTCGACGAACTCAATGCCATTCTCGAGCCACGCACGGGTTGGCGGACGGTGGCGGTGACCGGGCTGGTGCCGGACGACATTTTCTTCGCCATGCTCAGCGAGCGCGTCTTCCCGGTCGGCAATTTTATCCGCATGCGGTCCGAGCTCGATTATCTCGAGGAGCCCGACTGCTTCCACGACCTGTTCGGGCATATCCCGATGCTGGCGGATCACGAGTTCGCGGCAATGATTGAGCATGTCGGGCGACTGGGCGGAGCGGCGATCTCCGTCGGCGAGGGCGTGCGGGTCGCGCGCATTTACTGGCACAGCGTCGAATTCGGCCTCGCCCGCGAAAATGGCGAGCTCAAGATCCTCGGCGCGGGCCTGGCCTCGAGCTTCGGCGAGGCCCATTTCAGCCTCGAAAGCGAGAGCGTCGAACGGCTGCCCTTCTCGGTCCCGAGCGCGGTTCGCACCGCTTATCGCAACGATGTCTTCCAGCCGCTCTATTTGGTGTCGGACTCGGTCGAAGCGACGGTCGCTGAAATCCTCAGCACCACAGTCGATGCGCTGCTGGCGATTTGAGTGAGCGGGCGCGGCCTGTATAGCTCGCGCCAATGACCGAGCATTCGAAGACCAAGGAATATCGCACCGGGTCCGACCCGCGCACGCTGCGCGACGCGCTCGGCTGCTTTGCCACCGGCGTTACCGTGGTCACTTGCTTCGACGCCGACGGGGCCCCGGTCGGAATCACCGCCAACAGCTTCACTTCGGTCTCGCTCGAACCGCCGCTGCTGCTGGTCAACGTCCACCAGCAAGCGGCGAGCGCCCGGGCGCTGAGCGCCGCGAGCCATTTCGCGGTCAACGTGCTGCAGACCGGCCAGCAGCCCGCGTCGATCCGCTTTTCGACCCGCGACGAGGACCGCTTCGGCCCCAACGACTGGTCGCCGGGCGAATATGGCGCACCGGTGCTGGGCGATTCGCTGAGCGTGTTCGAGTGCGAGCGCCATGCAATTTACGATGGCGGCGATCATCACATGCTGGTCGGCCATGTGCTCAAGGCAAGCTTCGATGCGTCGCTCGATCCGTTGCTCTATTTCCGCGGCAGCTATCGCCGGCTGCATTTCGACTAAGCGATCAGTCGACGATCAGCTCTTCCGGGTGGCTGGTGAACTGGCGAACGATCGTGACCAGCACGATGCCGACCAGCAGCC
>JBDSNQ010000038.1:0-3345 GCA_039915275.1 Sphingomicrobium sp. | reverse complement strand
GGCCACACCGCCGGCAAGATGCGCAAGAACCGCATCCGCGTGCTCACCGGCGACGAAGTGCTGGTCCAGGTCTCGCCCTATGATTTGACCAAGGGCCGCATCACCTATCGCTTCATGCCCGGCCGCGCAGGACCGCCCGGTTATCCCTAAATGCGCTTGAGAGGATGAGACTCATCCTCGCCTCGGCGAGTCCGCGCCGTCTCGATCTGCTGGCTCGAATCGGCGTTGTGCCCGACGCGGTCGTCCCGGCCGATGTCGACGAGAGCGTGCCCACAGGCGAACTGCCGCGCGACCATGCGCTGCGGCTGGCGCGGGCCAAGGCTGACGCGGTCGTTGCGCTGCATCCAGACGCGCTGGTACTGGCCGCCGATACGGTAGTCGCGGTTGGCCGCCGGATCCTGCCCAAGGTCGAGGATGAAGCGACGCTGCGCAAATGCATGGCGCTGCTTTCTGGACGCCGCCATCGCGTGATGACCGGCGTCGCGCTGGTCGCCCCCGGCCAGCCGCTCCGCACCCGCCTGGTCGAAACCATGATCGCCATGAAGCGGCTGTCGGCGGAAGAAGTGGATTTCTACGCCGCGCATGGCGAATGGCGCGGCAAGGCTGGCGGCTACGCGCTCCAGGGCTATGGCGAGGTCTATGTGCGCCACATCGCCGGCAGCTACTCCAACGTCGTCGGCCTGCCGCTGGCCGAGACGCGACTGCTGCTCAAAGCAGCGGGCTATCCGCTTGGCTGAATGGATCACCGAACGCGGCATCGGCGAGGTGCGCGCGGCCTTGGTCGAAGACGGCGCGATCGTCGAAGCGCGGATCGAGCTGGAAGGAGTGACGCCCGCCGGCACCGTCCTCGCCGCGAAACTGATCGACGTCGGCCAGGCGGGGCGTAACGCCATCGCCCGCGACGACCAGGGAACCGAGTATTTGCTTCCGAAAGCAGCCGCCGGCGTGACCCAGGGCGCGGCGCTGAATGTGGAAATCCTGCGCGAGGCGATCCCCGGGAGCGAGCCGTGGAAACGCCCGCTCGCCCGGGCGGCGGAGGCGTCACCTTGCTCCGCGCCTTTGCTGGACGCGCGCGAAATTGCTTTCCCGCCACCCGGCCGCAACGAACTCGACGAGGCGGGTTGGGACGATGTGATTGAGCAAGCGCGCAGCGGCATGGTCGGGTTCACCGGCGGCACGCTGCGAATTTCGCTGACCCCGGCAATGACCTTGATCGACGTCGATGGCACGCTCTCGCCGGCCGAACTCGCGGTGGCGGGCGCCGCTGAAGCAGGCCAAGCCATCCGGCGTCTCGGCATCGGCGGCTCGATCGGGATCGACTTGCCGACCACTGCTGGAAAAGCCCCGCGCCAGGCCACCGCCACCGCGATCGACCAGAATCTCCCCCAGCCATTCGAGCGCACCGCGGTCAACGGCTTCGGCTTCGTCCAGATCGTCCGCCCCCGCACCCGCCCGTCGTTGCTCGAAATCTGGAGCGACCGCGCCAGCGCCGAAGCCCGCGCCCTGCTCCGCCGTGCCGCATCCGAATCCGGCCCCCGCCGCCTCGTCGCCCACCCGGCGGTGATCGCCGTTCTCGAACGCAATCAGTCGTGGCTCGACGCCCTCGCCCGCCAAGTCGGCGGCGGCGTGACCTTGCGCTCGGATCCGTCACTCGCCATTTCGGCTGGCCATGCCGAACCCGCCTAGAATCAAGCCCTGCTCGCTGTGCGGCAAGCCCGCCGCCGAGCCCCACGCGCCCTTCTGCAGCCAAGGCTGCAAGGACCGCGACCTGTTGAAATGGCTCGGCGAAGGCTATCGCATTCCCGGCCTGCCGGCGGACGTCCCCGACGCGCCGGACGAAGACAGTTAGAGTTTCGCTGGCTTCGGCTTGCTCGCGTAGCTCACCCGCCACACGGTATTGCCGACATCGTCGGCGATGAGCAGGGCGCCGGTGCGATCGACCGCGACCCCGACTGGCCGCCCGCGTGCCTTGCCGTCCTTGACGAAGCCGGCGACGAAGGTCCGCGGATTGCCGACCGGCTTGCCGCCCTCGAAGCGGACGACGGCGATCTGATAGCCATGGAGGCCGTTGCGGTCCCAGCTGCCATGCTCGCCGACGAGCGCCGCGCCTCGAAACGCCGCGGGAAAGGATGCGCCGGTGTAGAACGTTAGCCCAAGCGGGGCGACGTGGCTGCTCAGCGCATAATCGGGCGGGATCGCCCTTGCCACCAAATCGGGCCGCTGCGGCATCACCCGCGGATCGAGGTGCTTGCCGTAATAGGAGTAAGGCCAACCGTAGAACCCGCCGTCCTTCACCGAGGTCAGATAATCGGGGACCAGATCGGGGCCAAGCTCGTCACGCTCGTTGATCACCGCGTAGAGCCGGTTGCTGCCCGGATAAAAGGTCAGGCCGTTGGGGTTGCGCAGCCCGCTGGCGAACATCCGCCAGGCGCCGGTTTTGGCATCGACTTCCCAGATCGCCGCGCGGTTGGTCTCGGCTTCGATCCCGCGCTCGACAATGTTGCTGTTCGATCCCACGCCGACAAGGATTTTGGTGCCGTCCGGGCTGATCGCCAAATCCTTGGTCCAGTGGTGATTGATCGGCCCCTCGGGCAAGTCGACGATTTTGCGCGGTGGTCCGGCGATGGCGGTCTGGCCGGGCGTGAACGGATAGGCCAGCAACGCTCCGGTCTCGGCGATGTACAGCTGGCCGTTGGAATAGCCGATCCCGAACGGTGCATCGAGCTTGTCGATCAGCACCCTTTCAACGTCGGCCTTGCCGTCTCCGTTGCTGTCGCGAAGGAGAATCACCTGGTTAGAGTCGCGCTTGGGCCCGCCGCTGCCGTGGGCCTGGCTGAACAGGAAGCCCATGATGACGTCCTTGGGCCGCGTCACGGGCTCGGGGGCGGTCTTCTTGCTGTCGACGACCAATATGTCCCCGTTGGGCAGCGGCAGGATCCGCCGCGGGTTGGCGAGATCGCTCGCGACCGGCGCAATCGTGAAGCCCGACGGAACGGTCGGCGTCTCGCCCGGCTTCCATCCCACGACCGTGGGAATGTGCACGTCGGGCATTAAGTTCATGACCGGATTGGGCAGGTTCGGATTGGCCCCGAACTGGCTGCCGTCGGGGATCGCTTGCTCCTGCCGGCAAGCGGCGAGGGCGGCCGTCGCGGCCAGCAGCGTCAGCTTTTTCATCTTGCCCTCTCGCCGCTGAGTGGGGCGCGGGCGATCCAGGCGGCGGCGAGCATGATAACGGCGCCGACGGACGAGAGGTTGAAGCCGGTCGGTACGACCGTTGTCCAGCCATCGCGGTTATGGATCATGAAATTGATAATTTCGACGACGAAGCCGAACGCGAACAGTAAT
>JBDSNQ010000082.1:0-11122 GCA_039915275.1 Sphingomicrobium sp. | reverse complement strand
CGGGATCGGGCCGCGAAAGCGCGCTTCGCGCGCTGCAAGCGGTCGGCTTCCAGATCACCTCGATCCGCGACGTCACGCCGATTCCGCACAACGGGGTCCGGCCGAGCAAGCGGCGCCGGGTCTGATCAAAAGGGCCTAATCTGATCAAGGCGTCGAGGCAGACGCAATACAGCGGCCGGAGCGGCCGTCGGGTTTTGAAATTTTACCGGTGGGGACTCCCCGCCAGAGGGCAGGAAGACAAATGGCCGTCAACGCAAAGAATTGGCAGGAACTCAAGAAGCCCAACAGCCTCGAGCGCCGGATCGGCGGCGATGCCCGCCGCCGCGCCTCGTTCGTCGCCGAGCCATTGGAGCGCGGCTTCGGCATGACGCTCGGCAACTCGCTGCGCCGGGTGCTGCTGTCGTCGCTCCAGGGCGCGGCCATCACCTCGATCAAGATCGAGGGCGTGCTGCACGAATTCTCGTCGCTGACCGGGGTGCGCGAAGACGTCACCGACATCGTCTTGAACGTCAAGCAGATCGCCTTGAAGATGGAAGGCGAGGGGCCCAAGCGGCTCCAGCTTTCCGCCACCGGCCCGGTTGATGTCACCGCCGGAATGATCGCCGCCACTGGCGACATCGAGATCACCAACCCCGACCAATTGATCTGCCACCTCGACGAGGGCGCGACGCTCAACATGGAGCTCACCGCCGACATCGGTAAGGGCTATGTGCCGAGCCAGGCCAACCGCCCGGTCGACGCGCCGATCGGCCTCATCCCGATCGATGCGCTTTACTCGCCCGTCCGCCAGGTTGCGTACAAGGTCGAGAATACTCGCGTCGGCCAGGAGCTCGATTACGACAAATTGACGCTGACCATCGACACCGACGGCACGATCAGCCCCGAGGATGCCCTGGGCTATGCCGCGCGGATCCTCCAGGACCAGCTGCAATTGTTCGTCCACTTCGAGGAAGGCGCGATCCGTCAGTCGGCCCCGGCGATGATGGGCGGCACCGCGGCGATGCCGACCGACACCCAGGCCGACGCCAACCAGCTCAACCGCTACTTGCTCAAGAAGGTCGATGAGCTCGAGCTCAGCGTGCGTTCGGCCAATTGCCTCAAGAACGACAATATCATCTACATCGGCGACCTCGTCCAGAAGACCGAAGCGGAGATGCTGCGCACCCCCAACTTCGGCCGCAAGTCTTTGAACGAAATCAAGGAAGTGCTGGCCAGCATGGGCCTGCGCCTGGGCATGGACATCCCCGGCTGGCCGCCCGAGAATATCGAGGAAATGGCCAAGAAGCTCGAGCAGGAAATGCTCGGCTAGTCCCAACCATCTCGATCGAGCAACAAAGGGCCGTCCGAAAGGGCGGCCCTTTTTGGTATCGGCGAAGACTTATTCGGGCGTGACAGCGACGGGGTCGACCCAGCTTGCCTGGCCGTCGAAGCTTTGGAAGGCCTGGCCGCCGGCGTTGGGCCAGCGCAGATAGACGTCCTGGCCATCCTCGCCGCCGCCCTTGAGGACAGCGACGGTAGTGATTTCGTCGTTCGACTCTTCGGCATAGCGATATTGCGTGTCGTCCTTGGTGGTCCAGACCCACAGGCCGTCAACCCAGCGCAGCGTGCCGCCATCCCCCACGGTGTAGGCGGAGCGAGCAGATTCGGCTGGTTCCGCCGGCTCGACGGTCACGCTGTCGTTGGCAATCGCGGCGTCGTTTGCATTCGCGGCCGGCGACACGGCCTCGGCCGGCTTGCCCGGCCAGCGCTGTATTGCGGCGTAGAGGCTGGTGATTGCGATCACAACGCCCGTCGCGCCGCCGATCCAGGCATTCATGTTCCGGAAAATCTTCGGCGTCTCGGCCGGGCCGTCACCCGAACTGTCCGGAGTCTGTTCGTCCATCCCCCATTCCTCCGTGGCCAGCCTAGCTCGCTGCGCGCGCAAGGCAACTGCTTGACGAGTCCGAATAACGTAACTACATAATATGGGCTCGGTCGAAACAGCGCACTAGCGGCGCTGGAGGATCGAGCGAGTGGAAATCAGCTTCGACTCTGAAAAGCGAGCATGGACGGTTGCGCACAGAGGATTGGATTTCGATCAAGCGACGATGGTGTTTGCTGGGCCTGAGCACACGGTTCGCCACGACCGGTCGGACTACGGTGAAGAGAGGCTGTTCACATACGGGTAGCTGCACGGCCGTTTGGTGGCCGTAGTGTGGACCCCAAGAGGTAAAGTCCGCCACATTATTTCAATGAGGAAGTGCAATGCGCGGGAACAAGCAAAGTTTGAAGGGCGCCTGGGTAGACCCCGATGACGCGCCGGAACTCACCGACGAGATTTTGGAGCGCGCGCAATTCTCGATCGGCGGAAAGGTCATCCGCGAGGCGACGGGGACGCTCACCAAGCGCGGGCGGCCGCCGGTCGGGGACGAGCCCAAGCAACAGGTGACGCTGCGGCTTCCGCGTGAAGTGATTGCTTACTTCAAGTGCGGCGGGCCGGGCTGGCAGACGCGGATCGGCGAAGTTCTGCAACGCCAGGTGGCGAAGGGTAATCGCAAGTCGGCCTAAACAGGGTCGCCGACCATGTGCGAGGGCGAGCGGCACGGCTTGACTTATCGGCGCCTATCGGGTTGAGGAACCAGCGTTCGGCGGGGCGTTGCTCCGCTGTTTCCATTTTAGGGTTTGTGAGCGGCCACCTTAAAGCGCCGCCTGGCTGGGCCTACCTCATACGGGGCCCCGACGAACGGAGAACAACCATGCGCCATCGCGTCGGCCATCGTAAACTGCAGCGCACCTCGAGCCACCGCACCGCTTTATTTCGCAACATGGCTGCGGCGCTGATCAAGCACGAGCAGATCACCACCACCACCGCCAAGGCCAAGGAGCTTCGGCCCTACGTCGAGAAACTGGTGACGCTGGCCAAGAAGGGCGGGCTCAGTAACCGCCGGCTGGCGCAGGGCAAGCTGATGGACGACACCCAGCTCATTAAATTGTTCGACGTCATCGGGCCGCGATATGCGAGCCGCGCCGGCGGTTACACGCGGGTGATCAAGGCCGGGATTCGCGCCTCGGACGCGGCGGCGATCGCGATCATCGAATTCGTCGACCGCGACGTTGCCGCCAAGGGACAGGATAGCGGGCCGGTGATGACCGACGAGCTAGCCGACGCCTAAAGGCCCTAGCGGCTGGCGCTGACGAAGCTCATCGGGGCATCGGCACCGGCTGTGTTCACCGGCGCATTCAGATAAGTGATGTAGATCGGCACCGCCTGGGGCAGCAGCACATGCTCCTCGGGCTGGTCGCCGAACTCGCTCGGGTCGCGGCCCAGCATCCAGCGCGCCAGGCGCGGCGCGTCCTCAAGCCGGACGCAGCCGTTGCTGAGCTGGCGCTGGTCGCTCTCGAACAGCTCCTTTTCGGGGCTGTCGTGGAGGAACACACCGCCGGCGTTGGCGAAGCCGAACTTGACCTGGCCCATCGAATTGGCCGGCCCCGGCAGCTGGCGCACCTTGACCGTCGCGCGGCCCTCGGCGACCGCTTTCCAGTCGACCGATTCCGGAGCAATTTCGGGCGCTCCGTCGTCGAAGCTGGCCAGCACCTGGTAATGGCGCGACGTCAGATATTTGGTGCCCTGGGCGAGGACCCGCGGCGCGATCAGCTTCTGGGCGAGGTCGGCCGGCACGTTCCAATAGGGATTGAGCGTCGCATAATAGATTTTGCTGGCGATGGTCGGGGTCTGCGACGTCGGCTTGCCGACGATGACCTTCATCGTGTCGCGGATCTGGCCGTCCTCGACCATGAACAATTGGGCCGAAGCGGCGTCAACCAGAAGGTACCGGCCCTGCGTCGGATAGACGGCGGAGGTGCCGACGATCGCCTCGGCGGGCATGTTTGCGCCTTGCGCGGCGGCTGACGATGCAACCGCGAAAGGCAAAGCCGAAAACAGCAGCGCAACAGTCGCGCCGCGGAACAGGGTCCGCAGGGTCACGATATTTCTCTTTTCTTAAAAGCGTTTGGTAGTTCAACGCCCTGATCGCGCGGCGGTTTCAATTATTGTTGACATGTCACAAATCTGGACTCGCGCAGCGACCGACTCGTTGGTTGTCGGCGCGGGGACTTGCGGTCGCATTTGGGACTAGCCACTATGCGGGCGGGGGAGCCGCGGAATGAGTGATCTCAGCGACAAGAAATATGAAAAATTGGTCCAGCCGCTGACCGAAGAACTGAGCACGATGGCGCGCTGGGTTGATGAAACCGGGCAGCGCATCGTGATCCTGTTCGAAGGCCGCGACACTGCTGGCAAGGGCGGCTCGATCGACATGTTCGCGCGGGTGCTCAATCCGCGCCAATGCCACGTGGTAGCCTTGTCATCGCCGAGCGAGCGCGAAAGCAGCCAATGGTATTTCCAGCGCTATGCCGAGCATTTGCCGCCCAAGGGTGAGATCGCGCTGTTCGACCGCAGTTGGTACAACCGTGCCGGGGTCGAGCCGGTGATGGGCTTTTGCACCGAGCAGGAGGCCAAGGACTTCCTGCGGGCCGTGCCCGAATTCGAGCGGCAGCTAGTCGAGGACGGGATTCTGCTGTTCAAATATTGGCTGTGCTGCGATCAGAAGAAGCAGGAAAAAAGGTTCGAGGCGCGGCTCCACAATCCGCTCAAGCGCTGGAAGCTGTCGCCGATCGATATCGCCGCCCGCACCAAATATGACGCATACACCCATGCCCGCGAGCGGATGCTGCAAGCGACCCACACCGATTTTGCGCCGTGGACCCTGGTCGATTTCAACGACCAGGCGCTGGGCCGGCTGACAGTGTTGCGCGACTTGCTCGACCGCGTTCCCGACACCGACTTGCCGATGAAAGACATTCCGTGGCCGGAGTTGCCGGGGAAACCGGGCAAGGAGCGCTACGGCGTGCTCCGGCCGATTCCAAAATATGAGGTCTGAAGCAAATAAGGGCGTGACGCATTGCGGACGGCGGCGAATAGCGTAATTTGACGATTACCTGGGGGGGACGATCATGAAGGCGATGCGACTGTTCGCGCAATTGAGCGCATATTATCTGATCATCGGCCTGGTGGTTTACATGGCGATGAGGCTGTTCCCTCACGCTCGGGACTATCTTCCGATCGGCGGCGTTGAGGAGCTCATCAACCAGCCGCAAAAGGCCGGGGCCAACGGCCTGACCGGCGTGCAGGCCCAGAC
Source organism: Sphingomicrobium sp. (assembly GCA_039915275.1). GTDB lineage: Bacteria > Pseudomonadota > Alphaproteobacteria > Sphingomonadales > Sphingomonadaceae > Sphingomicrobium. The sequence continues at coordinate 5,945 of JBDSNQ010000082.1, read as the reverse complement.
GTCGGGCCATGTCGACAGCCTCGGCGACAGCCTGTTCTGGCTGACCACGGCACTGATCGGCGCGTTCCTGACCTCATTGCCGGTCAGCTGGACCTACATGTCGATCCGCAACGCCGATGAATATGACCAGTCGCTGATCAGCACCATCATAATCCTGCCTTTGGTCGTCACCGGCATCGTGATCATCGTCCAGAACTCGCTGGCGCTGGCTTTTTCGCTGGCCGGAATTGCGGGCGCCGTGCGCTTCAAGAATTCGCTCAAAAGCAGCGGCGACGCATTGTTCATCTTGCTCTCGGTCGGCATCGGCCTGTCGGCGGGCATCGGCGCGGTCGAGCTCGCGGTCGTCATGTCGATCGCCTTCAACTACGGCTTCCTCGTGCTGTGGTTCACCGAATATGGCGAGCGCGAGGGAATGAAGCGCTACATGAGCGACTTCGACGTCGACGTCGCAACCGCGACCGCCGCCGCCGAAGCGCCGGCCGTAGTGCCGCCCACGGAAATCAAACCCTAGGCACAGGTCTTGAGGACTTTGGCGGACGTCTTTCCGTCGTCGGCGATGTCACTGAAAAATCCGTCGAGGTAGGACGTAGCGCGGCGCAGGGTCGATGGCTCCATCGGCACTTCGCTGAGCGCCGACAGCAAGGCCGGGCGCCGGGCGCGCAACGCAGCCGCAAAGGCGATCACTTCGGCGTTGTGCCGGCAATAGCCCATGTAGCGCCGCTTGAGCACGTCGCCTTTGCCGTCGGGGGTCACGGCGTAGGGCGCGTTGACCAATCCCGAATAATCGAAGTCATAGGGCACAGGCAGATATCCGCCGGCCGCGGCCCCACTGAGCAACCTGGAATTGTGGCAGCAGCCTTCGCCTTTCGGGCCGGCGCGCATCGACCAGTCGGTGTTGCCGATCATATATTCGAACAACCCGACCCGCGCCGCATCGACCGAGGCCAGGTCGGCCGAATTAACGCGATCCGCGGTCACCGCGGCGCGCAGGCCATTGCGGGCGGCGACATCGTCGATGTCCTCGAGAAAGAAACCGTAACGGGTGGTGATCGGACGGTTGTTGTCATCGACATAGTCGATTGTCGCCAACCGCACCCGGTGACTGAACGGCGTAAGCTGGTTGTACATGCGATAGGCGGCATATTCGAGCAGCAGATATTGCTGGAACGAGGCCGTCGACCGGCAATGGGTGACCAGCTTGAGCCGCTTTTGGCCGGCGAACAGCGAGCCCGGGCCCGGCGGGCGCGAGAATTGCACGCGAAGCGGCGGGAACTGGCAGGTTTCGTGCCTGAGCCGCGTTATACCGCGCGGCGACAGCTGGATCGCCAGGCTTTCCGGTGCGGCGCCTGGGACCATCAGTACCGCGTCGCGCGGCACCCGCGATTGCTCGGCCGAGCGGGCGATCTGGTTGAGCGGTCCGCGAATGGTCAGGCGGATGACCGCGTTGCCGGCGAACAGCGGCTTGGGCGGAGCTTGCGCGGCGGCGTCCGTCGCCAGGACCAGCGCGGCGAGCGTTGCGGCGATCCGCACCAGCGCCATCTCAGCGGACCGCCGGTGTTGGCGGTGAACGGTCGAAATTGCGCGGCATGAGCTGCCCCCCCACGATTTCCAAATAGCTTAGCTTGCCACCGTAATAGCGCGACATGCCGGTATCAATCCTCGCCAGTTGGCCGCCGTTCGAAATCACGATCCCGGCGAGGCGCGGGGTGTGGGCGATGACCAGGTGGCGGGCACCGTTGGTCTGCAATGCCGCGGCCAGTTCCTGGTCGATCGACGGATAAGAGGCCGGAAAAGCGGACGATTGCTCGCCATCCTCCTTGCGGGTGATCAATCCCCGATACCACAACGGCCCGAATGGATCGTAGAGGATCGAGGTTTCGGAAACGTCGCCCGCTTTGAGCGCGGCGGTCACCCTGCGGTTGATCATTTGATAGGGCGTGGTGGAATAAGCGACGCTGATCCCGCCGTGGACGAAAATCGAGTCGCCGATCTTGGCGATCGCCTGGTTGGCGAGGGTCCACCGGCCCAACGGACCGCGCGGGCTCCACGCCGCCTGATGCTCGAGCTTGCCGAGCGGGGTCAAAGCGAGCCACGCCGCGCGGATCGCGTCATCGCTCATCGCCGGCGTCCTCGCCCGGTAACCAGCCACGATGGCGGCCTTGTTGGCGGCGTAAGTGCGGTCGCGCAGCGGGGCCGAATCGGCCGTGGCGAAGGCCGCATATTCGCCCGCGGTGACGTAGCGGAGATCGCCCGTCATGTTCATCGCTTCGTGGTTGCCGACCAGCACGACGACGCGGCCGCCGGCGTGCGCCGCTTCCTTCTGCAGCTTCATCAAATGGCTGATGATCTTCAACGAATCGGGGCCGCGATCGACGATGTCGCCCAGCTGGACGAGGATCGACGAGCCCCCGGCCCAATGGTTGCGTTGATCGATCAGGCGGGCGTTGAGCGCGACCTGGCGCCAGGCGTCGAAATCGCCGTGAAGGTCGCCCACGGCGACGATCCGTTGCGCCGGCTGGACCGGTTGCGCGGTGAGTGGCGCCAGCGGGAACATGGCGATGAGGGCCAGGCAGAGCAGTCCGCAGAGTCTTCGGATCAATGGCCGTCCTTCCCGTCATGGCTGTGGAACTAATCGCGCCTGTCCCACGCTTGGTCGCCGCTACGATACGCTATCGTTGCATTGTTGAACCCGATTTGTAACCTCGGACGTTTCACATCCACAACATTGTCATTTTAGGAATTTACAGATGCGCAAGATCCTCCTTTCCCTCACCGCTTTATCGCTGGCGATCCCGACCTCGTTCGTCGGCTTTGCCGCACCCGCCGACGCGCATGCCCGCAATTATCGCCATTATCACTACCACGGGCACGTCTATCGTTGCCGCCGGTCGCCGGGGAACACCGGCCTGATCGCCGGCGGTGTCGCCGGTGGCGTAGTCGGTAGCCAGGTCCTTGGCCACGGCATCCTCGGCATTGGCGCAGGCGCCGTGGGCGGCGCACTCGCCGGTCGCGCGATCGACCGCTCGATGACCGCCAGGCGCCGCGGCTGCCGTTAATCGCTGCCACGCCGCGCGAGCGATGGTCGCCGGCGCTAACCTAAGCCGATTCGACCGGCGTGGTTTGACGAAACCCGGCGACCGCTGGCGATCAATCGCCGCGGTCGCCGGGGTTCACTTCGCCCTCGCTTTCGCGCTGCTCCATGGCCTGTCGGTCCCCGTTCAGCGGTCGGCGGATGCAGTCACCCAATTGATCGTCGTCCGGCTTTTGCCACCACCCCCGCTGCTCGTGGTCGAACCCAAGACGCGCGCTGCCGCGTCGTCCGCCGCGCCAATCGCCGCTCGTGACCGGCCGGGCGGCGCGACCGGACCATCGATCGTCAGGGTCGCCAATCCGGTCGCTGCGATCGTCGCGATTGCGCCAACTGTCTCGCCGGGGGGCAGCAGCGGCTATGGCCCGCTGACGGGCAGCGGCAGCGGCGGCGGCACCGGCGGCCCGGGAACCGGCAACGGCAACGGCAACGGCAACGGTGACGGCGGTAGCGACCTCGAGCTGATATCGGGCGAGATCCGCCAGTCCGACTATCCGCAATCCGCGCTCAGGGCGGGAATCGGCGGCCGCGTCGAGTTCCGCTTTACCGTCGGTGTCACCGGCCGGGTGACCGCCTGCACGGTCACCCGCTCGAGCGGCGATGCCGGTTTGGATGCGCTCACATGTCGGCTCATCATGCAGCGCTTCCACTATCGGCCCAGCACCGATGCCGCCGGGCGCCCAATCGCCGCCGAAGTCGAAGGCGATCAAATCTGGTCGACCAATCGGCGCGATTTCGAACCGCAAAACTGATCGGCCGGTCAATTTGGCCGCTTTGGTGGTCCGATCATGATTGCGCTGACTTCGCGCATGCGGGCGAGGTAAGCGGAACGGGTGCATTCGTTCGATCGGCAGCCATCGCGGAGGGCAACAAAGCGGTCGCGCGAGCTCAGCAGCTGCGCGCGCTTGGCGGCATCCGCATGCGCCCACGACTGGTTGAAGAGCAGCGCCTGCTGGCGGTCGAGCTTGGCCAATTGGACAGACGTCGATTGCGTGGCTTGTGGCTGGATTGCCCGAGCCGGCGCGTCGACCCTAATTCTTGGTGCAGCCTGTGGCGGCGGCGCTGTCGGCGGCTCGTCCAATTGCGGATTGGCCACTTGCGGTTGGGCCGCGTCGGGTATCGTGGACTCTTCCGCAGCGGGAAGGACCGGGACATCCTGGGCGACCTCGGGCGCGCGGGCGGCGATGTTCGCGGCCCGATCCGGCGGCTCGATCAGCGTCGGTGGCAGCCAAATCACCATGACCACCAGCGCCAGCAGCACCGTTACCGAGGCGGCGGCGAACATGCGGCTCGGCGCCGGCAATATCGAGCGCCGCGGGCGCGACTTGGGCCATGCCTCGGCGGCGCGGATCTCGTCATAGTCGGCGCGCTTGGCGGGATCGCTCAGCACGGCATAAGCGGCGTTAATCGCCCGCGCTCGCGCCGCCGCTGCGGCCGACGCATTGCCGTCGGGATGATAGCGCCGAATGAGCGCCCGGTAGGCGGCGTGGATAACCACGTCTTCCGAGGCCGGCGACAGACCGAGGGTGGCGTAATAATCCGGTGTCACGGACGCTTCATGTCGCGCGGATGTCGAACCGCCGGGCGGTGGGCAAGCTGCTCGACAGGCCGCCGTCGACCACCAGTGCCTGGCCGTTGATGTAAGAGGATTCTTCCGACGCCAGGAACAGCGCTGCATGGGCGATCTCGTCGGGCTCGCCGCCGCGCCGCAGCGGGTTCAAATCGCCGATGCGGTCTTCGCGGCCGGCGTTGCGCGCCATCTGGTAAAGCACTTCGGTCATGCCGGTTTCTATGAGGCCAGGGCAGATCGCGTTGACGCGGATGTTGGTGCCGTAAAGCTGCTGGGCGGCGGTGGTGACGAGGTTGATGACCCCGGCCTTGGCCGCCGAATAAGCCGCTCCGCCGGCGCCCGAACGGATCCCAGCAACGCTGGCGGTGCAGATGATCGAGCCGCCGCCGCGCGCTTTCAAATGCGGCGCGGCGTGCTTGATGGCGAGGAACGGGCCAATCAAGTCGACCCGTAAAATCTCCGCCCAATCTTCCGCGGTCTGTTCGAAGATAGACGCGAGCCCGCCCGAAATGCCGGCGTTGGCAAAGGCGATATCCAGCCCGCCGTGCCGCGCCACCGTGTCGTCAACCAGGCGCTTGACGTCAGCTTCCTTGCCGGCGTCGGCCTGGACGATGCCGTCCGCACCGTGGATATCGGACGCGACGACCGTCGCCCCTTCTTTCCGGAACAGCTCGGCTGCAGCCAAGCCGATGCCCGAAGCGGCGCCGGTGATGATCGCGACCTTGCCGCTGAGGCGCCCTGATCCCATGCTTGCTCCCATAACGCTATTTGCGCTGATATAGCAGCCGCGCCAACCGGAGCCCCGCCATGGATTTCAACCTTTCACCAGCCGACGTCGAATGGCGCGACCGCGTCAAGTCCTTCATCGACGCCGAGGTTCGGTCGCGGGCCGCCGACTATCACGCGCAGCAGCGCGAAGGCGAACGCTGGAAAGTCCTGCCGGTGATCGAGGAGCTCAAGGCCAAGGCGCGCGCCCAAGGCCTGTGGAACCTGTTCATGCCGCCGAGCCACGGCGCCGCGCCCGTCGATGACAGTTTCGAGTTCGAAGGGCCGGGCCTGAGCAACCTCCAATATGCGTTCTGTGCCGAGGAGATGGGGCGACTCCTGTGGTCGTCCGAAGCCTTTAATTGCTCAGCGCCCGACACCGGCAACATGGAAGTGCTCTACCGCTACGGGACTCGCGAGCAAAAGGAGCAGTGGCTGCGGCCGCTGATGGACGGGAAAATTCGCTCGGCCTTTCTGATGACCGAGCCCGAAGTCGCCTCGTCCGACGCGACCAACATCCAG
>JBDSNQ010000094.1:0-2288 GCA_039915275.1 Sphingomicrobium sp. | reverse complement strand
GCTGTGGCCATGCCGTGCCGGCCGAACTGATCGAGCGCGACTGGACAGCCGCCTATATCAAGCTTCTCCCTTACACGCCCGACCAATTGTTCGATCTCGTCGCCGACATCGAACATTATGACGAATTCCTGCCGTGGGTGGTGGCGGTGCGGGTCCGCTCGTCGAGCGAGACCGAGACCATCGCCGACCTGGTGGTCGGGTTCAACGCCTTCAAGGAGCGCTTCACTAGCCGCGTCACCAAAGCGCGGCCGACGCACATCTGCGTCGATTACATCGAAGGCCCGCTAAAATATCTCAAGAATGAATGGCTGTTCAAAGCGGCGGAAGGCGGCGGCACCGAGGTGCGTTTTGCGGTCGACTTCGCCTTTCGCTCGCGGATTTTCGAAGCGCTGGCGGGGCAAATGTTCGATCGCGCATTGCGGCGCATGATCGGGGCCTTCGAACAGCGCGCCGCGGCGCTTTACGGCATCAGCAAATCGAGCGCGCACAGCGCCGCCTGAAGGCGCACGCCCGAACGGTCCATCTTGTCGAACAATTTCTCGTCGGCGACGATCTGGGCCGGATTGGCATCGCTTTCGGCGCGCGCGAAGACCACCGTCCCGACCGGCTTCGACGGCGTTCCGCCGCCCGGCCCGGCAATGCCGGTGATCGCCACCGCCACGTCGGCTTCCGACGCCAGCAGGGCGCCGCGAGCCATCGCCCAGGCGACCGCGACGCTGACCGCGCCGAAGGTGTCGACCAAATCCTCGCTGACCTTCAACTGCCCGACCTTGGCGGCGTTCGAGTAAGTCACGAAGGCAGCTTCGAAGACCTCCGAGGAGCCCGGAATTTCCGTGATCGCGGCGGCGACCAGGCCGCCGGTGCAGCTCTCGGCGACGGCGATCCGGCGGCCGGCCTTGCGGTTGGCCTCGACCACCTCGCGCGCTTTGTCGACCAGCACCTTGGGCAGCAGGCCGCTCATCGGCTAGCCTGCGTCCGGATATTGGCGACGGCCTGGGCGGCGATGCCTTCGCGGCGGCCGGTGAAGCCCAGCCCTTCGGTGGTGGTTGCCTTGATGCTCACGTCGATTTCGCTCAGTCCCAATATGTCCGCGATGCGGGCGCGCATGGCTGAACGATGCGGGTCGATCTTTGGCTCCTCGCAAATCAATGTGCAGTCGACATGGTCGATCATCCCTCCCGCCGACCGGATCAGGCCGGCGGCGTGAGCAAGAAAGCGATCCGACGCCGCGCCTTGCCATTGCGGGTCGGTGGGCGGGAAATGCTCGCCGATATCGCCAAGCCCGGCGGCGCCGAGCAGCGCGTCGGTGATGGCGTGGAGCACGACATCAGCGTCGCTGTGTCCGGCAAGGCCGCGCGAATGTGGCACGGCGATGCCCCCGAGCATGACCGGCCCGTCGCCGGCAAAACCATGAACGTCGAAGCCGAGCCCAGTGCGCGACACCAGCCGCGCGGCAAGCATCGCTTCGGCGCGGTCCCAGTCGGCGGGCGTGGTCAATTTGTCGAGCAAGGGATCACCCTCGACGGCAGCGACCGAAAGGCCAGCAGCGCGCGCGACGCTTGTCTCGTCGGTCGGGGCATCGCCCGTCCAGCGGTCATAGGCGCTACGCAGGCCGTCCGTACCGAACGCCTGGGGAGTCTGGACGCGCACCGCACCGGCGCGATCGATCGGCTCACCAAGCAGTTCGCCAGCGCGGGCCAGCGTGTCGCCGATCGGCAAGACGGGGGCGGCGCCATCATGGCCACCCAGCGCATCGAGCAGCCGATCAACCACGTCCGGCGGACAGAAGGGGCGGGCGGCGTCATGGACCAGGACGTTTTGGCTTGTGGTCGCGGCCAGCCCGGCGCGGACTGAATCCGCCCGCTGCTCGCCGCCAAGGACCAGCTGGCCGACGTCGAGACCTTGTAGCACCTGCCGCGCCATCGCTTCATGCACCTGGCCGATCACAACCCGCACCGCATCGACGCGCGGGTGGCGCAGCAACGCTTCGACCGCCCACCGCAGCACCGGCTTGCCGCCGAGCTCACGATATTGCTTGGGCACGCCGCTGCCCATGCGCTCTCCGCTCCCGGCGGCGACGATCAGTGCGGTCGTGGTGCCCATCGCGCGCGCCTTGCTCCCCAACCGGCGCTCCTGTAAAGCCGCGCCTTCCCATGACCCTGGTCAAGCCCATCAATGTCGGTCCGCTCCGCATCGACGCGCCGGTCATTTTGGCGCCGATGACGGGCGTCACCGATCTGCCATTCCGGCGGATCGTCAAGCGCTATGGCGCTGGCCTCACCGTGAGC
>JBDSNQ010000002.1:0-4952 GCA_039915275.1 Sphingomicrobium sp. | reverse complement strand
GATGAAGGACATGCAAGGAATGGCCGGAGCGCATGCCAAGCCGGAAGTGGCTCCCGAGCATAAGCATTGAAGCGGCGCGGGCAGGCAAGCCCCTTCGGCAATGGAATCGAACCTATGATCAGTCGAGGATAGCAACATGAACCAAGCACGCCAAAAAGGCGCTCGCAAGGCAGCACTCTATCGAATGGTGATGCCGGAGCATACTTGCCCATGGGGGGTGAAGGCCAAGGACCTGCCCGGCTGGTAATTCGATGCTGTCCACGGCCTCGGCAAGGTCTGTCAGCATCGGCTGCATGGTGGCGCAGAGCGGTCCGGACGCTGGCTGGCGCGTGATTGCCCGCTGAACTCGCGGGTTTTTGGCTGGACGACGCGCGGCGTGCGTGGACGGTTAGGCTAAGCCCGCGCCACCGGATCCGGGGCCTTGGGCTTAACCGTCAACGCCTCAAGCGGCACATCCAGGGAGTAGACAAATCCGCTGGGCTTGTAGGCCAGCTCAACCTCGCCTTTGAGCTGCTGACCGAGCGATGACATCATCCGGGTTCCGAAACTCTTGCGCGTCGGTTCGCTGACCGGTGGGCCACCGCTCTCGGCCCATTCAAAGCGCAGGCGATCACCGTCCGCCACCCAGGCGATCCGAACTTGACCGTCGGGCTGGGTCAAGGCGCCGAACTTGGTGGTGTTGGTGCACAGTTCGTTCAAGGTCATCGCGAACGCGATCACCGAACTCGACGTAATCCCGATATCCTCGCCGGATATGACAAAGCGGCCGCTGCCCTGGTCGAACGGCTCGACCGCATTGCGAATGGTGCTGTCGATCGTCGCATTTTCCCAGCTGACGCGGGTCAGAAGATCGTGGGCGCGGGCGAGGGCGGCGAAGCGCCCGTCTATGGCTGAGCTGGCGTGGGTCATGCTGGTCGCGGTGCGCAGGCTTTGATGGGTAATCGCGCCGACGGTGGCGAGCATATTCTTGATCCGGTGGTGCAATTCGGCGTGGATCAAATGCTGCAATTTGTCGGCGGCGTCGCGTTCCTCGGCGTCAATTCCTGATTGGACGAGCAGCGCCGTGGCGTCGATGCCGGCTTGCTCCAACGCCAGTTTGAGACTGTCATTCTCGGTCGTCAGGGCATCTTGAATGGGCTGATTCTCATCGATGATCAGCTGCTGCTTCTCGGTATCCAGCACGGTCTTCAAGTGCAGCGCTTCGGCGTCCATTCCCGCCTGCTGAAGCTGGTTGCGAAGATCCTTATTCTCTTCGGTCAGCAAATGGTCCGCCGCCATGACCGTGGGCATGACCTTCAACGCCCCATTGCCGACCATTTCCTGGAGTTCGTGGACCATCTGCTGGATTTCGAGCGGCTTGGGGAAGAAGCGGCTGTCGGCGGGCTTGTCGGCATCGGTGACCGCGACCTGGCCCGAGACCAGGATGATCTTGATATGCGGCCAGCGGCTGTGGACCGCATGGGCCAGCTTCAGCCCATCCATGCTGCCGGGCATCTGGACGTCGGTGAACAACAAGGAAATGTCATCGCGCGACTCGAGAAGCTCGAGAGCCTGATCGGCGCTGACCGCTTCGATCGGCACGAAGCCGGCATCCTCGACGATGTCCACGGCGCGCATCCGCAGGACCATCTCGTCTTCGACAACCAGGACGATCTTGGGCGGGTCAGGGGGCGTCATGGGTCATGGCTTTCGGGTGACGGGGCTTCTCGAAATAATCGGGGATGCGGTCACAGTGGTCGGGCGCCATGGCGTGTCAACCCATGTTAATGAATTGCCACTGATGATGGATTTTGGTTGCTGGGCGGAAATGGCCCGGCCGGGGCCGCCCGTGAGTCGCAAAAGTCGCACTGCCCGCAGGCGCGGGCGGGGTGCTTATTTGTGCGGGGCTGGGGCCGGGGCGGGCGCGGGGACCGGCATGTCCTTGCCCATTTCCTTCGCCATCTTGTCCTTGTCGCAGCAGCACGCCTTGGCGACTTCGCCCGCCGCATAAGCCGCGCTCGAGCCCATGGCGATGGCGACCAGCGCGATCACGATCTTCGATGTCATGTGCCGACTCCTTTGAGGTGGGGCGGATCGTATCACTTGCGCGGGGGCGAAGCGAGGGGGTGGGGTGGAGGACGGAGGCGGAGGCGATCCAAGTATGCCATCTTGGGGGCTGTAGGACAGGCTTTTCTTCCGTTTGGCCGCGTCGCCTTCGATGTGTATATTGTGTGTATGAAGAGCAGAGACGTAATCAAGAAACTAAAGGCGGCCAAATGGTATGAGGTTCGCCAAGTGGGTAGCCATAAGCAATTCAAGCACAAGGCCCGCCAAGGCACGGTCACCGTCCCACATCCGAAGTCCGATCTCGGCGTTGGAACGCTAAAGTCGGTTGAGAAACAGAGCGGTGTGAAACTGCGGTGAGTCTTGACAATACACACTGATAAGTATAAATGGACTCATTGCCAAGGAGGGCATGATGTCTATCGCATTGTATCCCGCGATTGTTGAGCGCGCCGGCGATGGTTACTCGGTGTTCTTTCCCGATGTTCCGGGATGCGTATCGGCGGGTGAAACGCTCGGTGAAGCTTATAGCAATGCCGAGGTGGCCCTGTCCGCTCATATTCAACTGGCGACCAGCGACGGTGAGGTGATCGCTCCCCCGTCCCCTTTCGAAGATATCGAGGCCGATCCAGAGGTTGAGGAGATCGCTCGCATCCTCATTCGAGGAGAGTTGCCCGGCAAGATCGTGAGACTGAATATCACTTTGGATGAAAGCCTGGTCGCGAGCATCGATCGCATCGCCAAAAACCGATCCGGCTTCCTGGCCGAAGCCGCCAGAGAATTGATTGCTCGCAGACGAGCCTGAAGCGGCGGCGCGATCGCGTTCTCTAACTGGTGGGAACCAGCGATTACGTCCGGTGCGGCGGAGGCGATGCGGATATGCCATCTAGGGGACTGTTGGAAAGTTGCTTGTTTTGGGTTTTTGGTGAGGGCGCTTGGGTGCATTTAGTGCACTGTCACTGTAACCCCGCACCGTAATCCGTCACCGTAATCCAACCAAAAAAGGCCCCGCATTGCTGCGGGGCCTTTGGGTTTTGGGGGTGGGTGGGGGCGAAGTTCCCTCACCCTCCCGCCGCAAAGCGGCGGGTCCCTCCCTCTCCCGCGCAGGGGAGAGGGGCTAATCGCGATTAGTCGTCGCTATTGTTGTTCAAGAACGCCGGGGCGAACTCGGGCGCGGGGCCTTTGTCGTCGCCGCCTTCGCTGCGCGGGCCACGGGGGCCACGGTCGTCACGACCACGGCCACCGTCACGGCCACCGCCGCCGCCTTCGCGGCCGCCTTCTCTTCTGGGACCACGGCCTCGGTCGCCGCCGCCGCCATCACGGCGGGGGCCGCGGTCGCGGTCGCCGCCGCGGGGACGATCGCCGCCTTCGCGCGGCTCGCGCGGGGGACGGGTGTCCTCGAGCTCGGCGCCGGTTTCCTGGTCGACGACGCGCATCGACAGGCGGACCTTGCCGCGGCTGTCGACCTCGAGCAGCTTGACCTTGACCTCCTGGCCTTCGGACAAGACGTCGCGGACATTCTCGACCCGCTCATTCTTGATTTCCGAGACGTGGACGAGGCCGTCCTTGCCCGGCATGAAGGTCACGAAGGCGCCGAAATCGACGATGTTGGCGACCTTGCCGGTGTAGATCGTGCCCGGAATGGGCTCGGCGACGATGCCGTGGATCCACGCCCGCGCGGCTTCGATCTGGTCGAGGTCGGAAGACGAGATCTTGATCACGCCTTCGTCGTCGATGTCGACCTTGGCGCCGGTGGTGGCGACGATCTCGCGGATGATCTTGCCGCCGGTGCCGATCACTTCGCGGATCTTGTCCTTTGGGATGGTCATGGTCTCGATCCGTGGCGCGTGGGCGGATAGTTCCTCACGCGTGTGATCAAGCGCCTTGGCCATTTCGCCGAGGATGTGCTCGCGGCCATCCTTGGCCTGGGCCAAAGCGACCTTCATGATCTCCTCGGTGATGCCGGCGACCTTGATGTCCATCTGCAGCGAGGTGATGCCTTCGGACGTGCCGGCGACCTTGAAGTCCATGTCGCCGAGGTGATCCTCGTCGCCGAGGATGTCGCTGAGGACCGCGAAGTCCTTGCCTTCCAAAATCAGGCCCATGGCGATGCCGGCGACCGGGCGCTTCAACGGAACGCCGGCGTCCATCATCGCCAAGGAGCCGCCGCAGACGGTGGCCATCGACGACGAGCCGTTGCTCTCGGTGATGTCGGAGAGAACCCGGATGGTGTAGGGGAATTCCTCGTGGCTCGGCAGCATCGGATGCAGCGCGCGCCAGGCCAGTTTGCCGTGGCCGGTCTCGCGCCGCGACGGGGCGCCGAAGCGGCCCACTTCACCGACCGAGTAGGGCGGGAAGTTGTAGTGCAGCATGAAGCGCGAGTAGCTGAGGCCCTCGAGCCCATCGATCATCTGCTCCGATTCCTTGGTGCCGAGCGTGGTGGTGACGATCGACTGGGTCTCGCCGCGGGTGAACAGGGCTGAACCGTGGGTGCGGGGCAAGAAGCCGACCATCGCCTCGATCGCGCGCACCGTCTTAGTGTCGCGGCCGTCGATGCGGCGGCCTTCCTTGAGGATCGCACCGCGGACGATGTCGGCCTCGAGGCTCTTGACCGACTTGGATGCGGCCATCTGCTCCTGCGGATCGGCTTCGGCGAAGGCGAGCTTGGCCTTGTCGCGAGCGACGGTCAAAGCGGCGGAGCGCTGCGACTTGTCGGTCAGGCGATAGGCGGCGTCGATGTCTTTGCCGATCAAATCCTTGAGCTTCGATTTGACCGCGGCCCTGCCGTCGGTGCTGGCGAGGTCCCACGGGTCCTTGGCGGCTTTCTCGGCGAGGCTGATGATCGCTTCGCAGACCTTCTTGCTAGCCGCGTGGGCGAACATGACGGCGCCGAGCATGACGTCTTCGGA
>JBDSNQ010000033.1:0-1667 GCA_039915275.1 Sphingomicrobium sp. | reverse complement strand
CGGGCTGGTGGCGACGTCGAGCCTCGACCTTGGCATCGACTGGGGCGATATCGATTTGGTGGTGCAGATGGGCGCACCCAAGGGCAGCTCGCGCCTGCTGCAGCGGATCGGCCGCGCCAACCACCGGTTGGACGAGCCTTCGCTGGGCATCATCGTCCCCGGCAACCGCTTCGAATATCTGGAGGCGCGAGCCGCGCTCGACGCGATCGGCGACGGCGAACTCGACCCGGAGACTTTCCGCCCGGGCGCGCTCGACGTGCTCGCCCAGCACATCTTGGCAGTTGCTTGCTCGGGGCCGTTCGAGGAGGCCGAGTTGCTCGCCGAATTGCGCTCCGCCGCGCCCTATGCGGGCTTGCGCGATGACACCTTTGCCGAAGTCCTCGGCTTCATCGCCACCGGCGGCTACGCGCTCAAGGCCTATGACAAATACCGCCGGCTGGTGCGCGATCCTGACGGGCGCTGGCGGATCACCCGCCCGGCGGTCGCCGCGCAGCACCGGATGAACGCCGGCATCATCGTCGAGTCACCGCTGATGACCGTGCGGTTCAAGAACGGTCGCCGGCTCGGCACGATCGAGGAGGGGTTCGCCTCGACGCTGACGCCGGGCGATCATTTCTTCTTCGCCGGGTTGAGCCTCGAGGTGGAGCAGCTCAAGGACAGCGACATCATCGTCCATGCCTCGTCGAAATCGGCGCGGATCGTCACTTACGGCGGCCAGCGGATGTCGATGTCGACCCATCTCGCAACCCGGGTCCGCCACATGCTCGCCGACCGCAACGACTGGCACCGCTTTCCCGACGATGTCCGCGAATGGCTCGAGGTCCAGGACCAGCGCTCGACCCTGCCCGAGCCCGACCAATTGCTGGTCGAGACCTTCGAGCATCACTGCCTATATTATATGGTCGCCTACAGCTTCGAAGGGTGGAACGCGCACCAGTCGCTGGGCATGCTGATCACCCGGCGGATGGAAAATCTTGGATTGAAGCCGCTCGGTTTTGTCGCCAATGACTACGGCCTCGCTTGCTATGGGCTCGAGCCGATCCGCGACCCCAAAGCTTTGTTCTCGCCCGACATCCTCGAGCAGGAATTCACCGATTGGGTCGAGAATTCTTATCTGCTCAAGACCGCGTTTCGGGAAGTGGCGGTGATCGGTGGGCTGGTCGAGCGCCACCACCCGGGCAAGCGCAAATCAGGGCGCCAGGTGAGCTTTTCGACCGACCTCATCTACGACGTGCTGAGGCGCTACGAGCCCGGCCATTTGCTGCTGCGCGCCGCCTGGGCCGACGCCCGCGCCCGCATGACCGAGCTTGGCCGCCTGGTCCGGCTGGTCGACCGCGCCCAAAGCACCATGGTCCATGTCGAGGCGGAGCGGATCACGCCGATGGCGGTGCCGCTGATGGTCATCGTCGGGCGGGAAGCGATGCCACCGGGCGGTGAAGCCGACGAGACGTTGCTTATTCAGGCGGAAGCCCTCGCCCGCGAAGCGATGCAATTGTAATCCTTGGGCTTGTCTGCGACTCTCATCCGATGAAGCGCCTGCTCATCCTGCTCGTCCCGCTCGCACTTGGCGGCTGTGTAACCTCGATCGCCAAGACCGCGTTCGATGTCGTGACTTTGCCGGTCAAAGTGGTTTCGGCGGGGGTCGATGCGGCCACCACCAGCCAGTC
>JBDSNQ010000250.1:0-7930 GCA_039915275.1 Sphingomicrobium sp. | reverse complement strand
CGAAATTGCCCTGGCCATCGACCAGCGGATATCTGAGCGCGAAATCCTGCGCGAGCCGGACCATCGCATCATAGACGCTCTGGTCGCCGTGCGGATGATATTTGCCGATGACGTCGCCGACCACGCGGGCGCTTTTCTTGAATGCCGCGGTCGGGTCGAGCCGCAGCAGCCGCATCGCCCACAGCAAGCGGCGGTGGACCGGCTTCAAGCCATCGCGGACGTCGGGCAGCGAGCGCGCGGTGATCGTCGACAGCGCGTAAACCAGATAACGCTCGGACAGAGCGGCGCCGAACGGCACATCGATTTCGGACTCGGCGGTGGCTTGCATGGCGCCGCCCTAGCAACCGCATCGGCCCAGCGAAAGCGGCGTTGCGAAGCGTTCTAACGCACCTCGTGCGCTATCGTGCGCGGTGAGGAAAATGTTTCATCAGCTGCTGGCCACGGGCCTTCATCGCACCCTCGAGCAGCCGGTCGGACGTTTCCTCGGCGGCCTCCGGCGTCAGCACGACATCGACAGCGTCCGGCCCCTTGACCACGACTTCGCCCTCTTTGGCGGTTACGGTACTGGGTTGCTCATAGATTTTATTGCTCGGCATGGGGCTAGAACGGCCAAACCCGCGGCAAGTTGCACCGCCCGTCGCCCCGTCCGCAGCCAAGACTTAGCGATATACGCAATTCTATCACCGCGAAAGTAACCACAGCGAAAACTTACATTTCGTTCATGTAACGATGCGCCGTTAACATGGTCTGTGCATTAACTAATTCATTCATCCTCGATGCATCTATTCGGCCACAAAGACGTTCTACTAGCAAGCCGACTGTTCTCGGCACTTTATCAAGGATTTTATTATGACGAACTTCGCAAGGATTTTGACCGGCGCGGCCGGTCTCGCAATGGTCGCTGGCGCTTCGGCCCCGGCCGCCGCGCAGTACGCGCCCAATTACGGCTATAACAACGGTGGCACGACCATCGGCGCGGTGATCAATTCCGTGCTCGGCGGAGGCCGCTACGGCGCCTATGGCCAGGGCAACGATCGGGTCGCCGTCGACCAGTGCGCCCGTGCCGCCGAAGCGCGCGTCAGCCGCGACTATCGCAACAACGGCTACGGCAACCAGGGCTACGGCTATGGCAACCAAGGCTATGATCCGCGCTATGCCAATCAGGGCTATGCGCAGAACAGCGCCCGCGTCATCGCCATCACGCAGGTCGAGCGCAAGTCAAACGGCCTCAAGGTTTCCGGCATGATCGACAGCGGCATGCACCGCGGCTACGGTAATCAGGGCTACGGCTACGGCAACCAGCAGGGCTACGATCCCCGCTATGGCACCCAGCAGGGCTATGATCCGCGCTACGCCAACCAGCAGGGCTATGACCCGCGCTACGGCAACCAGGGTTATAACAATCAGGCCTATGGCAACAATGCCCAGGTCGCCGACCTTCGCTTCAGCTGCCGGGTTGATTACCGCGGCTATGTCACCAACCTCGACATCAAGCGGAATGTGGCTTCACGCTACTAAGCCGAACTGAATTCAGGGTACGGAATGCGCGCGGCCGGCAACGGTCGCGCGTATTTTTGCGTGGGCCTGCCTGGCCGATGATTAGCATAACCTATGTTAATAAAAGGCACAGCGTTGGGGGGCCTAGGCAAAGCTGCGGGAACAGCTAGGCACGGTCGTCCTGCTCCTCGCCCGCTTCGGATTCCTTGATCGCCACCAGCAACCATTCGCGGAAACGCTTGACCTTGGGCACCATCCGCCGCTCGGGCGGATAGGCAAGCCAATAGGCATAGCCCCCGGTCGCGGTCAGCGCGAACGGCTGGACCAACCTTTTGGCTGCGACATCGCCCCGCCACAGGAACGGCGTGAGCAGCGCGAACCCCTGCCCGGCCATCGCCGCATGACCTTCATTGGCCTGGCTGTCGAGGCGGATCCCGCCGCGCGGATGGTGGAGGTCGAGCGGCACGCCGGCATCGCGAAACCAGCGCGTCCACCATTCATCCTGCGGCCCGATCAGCGGCAGGTTGGTGAGGTCGGCGGGCTGGAGCTTGCGGCCAAGGTCGCGTTCGACCTTGGCGATACACTCGGGGCTCGCCATCGGGGTGAAATCGGACTCCATCAATTTGTGCGCTTCCAGCCCCGGCCATTCGCCGAGGCCGGCCCGGATGGCGACATCGGCATCGCCGGAGCGCAGATCGACCGGCTCGTTGCTGGTGATCATCCGCACCGCGAGGTCGGTATGCTCCATCTGGAAAGCCCCCAGCCGCCACGCCAGCCAGGTATTGGCGAAAGTGTGGGTGGTGGTGATGGTCAGCAGCGTCTCGTCCTCGGCCTTGTGGCTGGCGAACGCCGCCTCGATCGAATCGAATGCCTGGCTCAGCGTCGGCAACAGCCGCTGGCCGAGCGGGGTCAACCGCGCCCGGCCGCGCTCGCGCACGAACAGAGCGGCGCCCATTCGCTCCTCGAGCGCTTTGACCTGATAAGACACCGCCGCCTGAGTCAGCCCAAGCTCGGCCGCGGCGGCGGTGAAATTCTCGGTCCGGGCAGCAGCTTCAAACGCCCGGATGGCGGACAAGGGCGGAAGTCTGCGCATCGGCGGGCCCTATAAGTCCAACTTATCGCTCCCGTCTAGCGTTTGATTGGCGGAACGATCGCCGGCGGCATAGATAATGTGTCACCGCCGGCGGAGGTTTTCCTTCCCCTCCCCAGCCCCCCGCCGGCGGCCCCTATTGGAAAGGAGATTGCGACAATGGCTTATGGACTCAACCCCCGGCTGTTCGTCGAGAACGGCCCTGCGAACAGCGCGGCAATTGCGCTTGCCAACAGCTCGAGCCGCGTGTGGCAGAGCTTCGGCCTCGAAGACCGCCTGGCGCTCATCGAAACGGCGCTCAAGGCCCCCGCCAACGACGATTGCGACGGCCTGCCGATCGCTCTTTGACCCCTCAAGCGACGCAAAGGAATTACCCATGGTCGACGAGATTTTTGACCGCGGCTACCAAACGGGCCGAGATGACCTCAACGCTGGCCTCGACCGCGCTTTCAACCGGATCGGAGGCGCCATCGGCAACAGCCTCAAGGCGCTTCATCGGATCGAGTGGAACGCGCCTTGGGCATCGGCTCCGAAAGACTCCCAATGCGGCTGATCGACGGCCGCCCCGCCTGGTGAGGAGCGCGGCCCTGCACGCACCGCGCTCCTCGCCTTTAGTTCCCGCCCCCTGATGCCTTGACTTTACTACGCCTCTGCTGACTGTAGCGCCCCTGATTTGGGGGGCTTGCCATGACATCCTTGCGTACTTCGCTGCTGGCGGCGGCGGCCGTCACATTTCTGTCGGCCTGCTCCACGACGGCGCCCGCACCGACCATGCGTGCCGCCCCACTGCCACCGGCGATTGAACCGGCCGCCGCGCCACTGAGCGCCTCGGTTCCAAATCTCTCCGCGATCGCGCTCATCCCCCGCTCCAGCCTGTTCGGAAATCCGGTGCGCAGCCAGGGCCAGATCTCGCCCGACGGCACCCAGTTCGCGTTCATCGCGCCGCGCGACGGGGTCATGAACCTGTGGGTCGCGCCGATTGGGGACGTCGCCGCGGCGCGCCCACTGACGGCCGAGACAGTGCGACCGATCCGGCAATATTTCTGGGCCCCAAACAGCCGCCAATTATTGTTCGTCAACGATAGCGGCGGGGACGAGAATTTCCTGCTCTACGGGGTCGATACCAAGACCGCGACAATGCGCGCGCTGACCCCGTTCAAGAAGACCCGCGTCCAGATCGTCCAGGTCTCGCCGACGGTCAAGGATCGCATCCTCATCGGCATCAACAATCGCGATCCCAAGTGGCACGACGTCTACAGCCTCAACCTGGCTTCGGGAAAGCTCAGCCCGGTGCTGATCAATGTTGGCGAATATTCGGGTTTCATCGCCGACCAGAACCTCGTCCTGCGCGCCACAAGCAAATCGCGCGACGACGGCGGCAGCGATTATTACCGCGTCGCCCGCAATAAGGTCGCTCCGACGCCATTCGAGCAGGTCGGACTCGACGACAGCCTGTCGACCGCTCCGATCGGCTTCACCGCCGACGGCAAGACCCTGTACTGGATCGACAGTCGCGACCGCGAAACCGCGGCGCTGATCGCGCAAGATGCCGTTAGCGGTGTCAAGACCGTCATCGGCAGCGACCCGCGCGCCGACATCGGCAATACCCTAACCGACCCGCGCACTGGTAAAGTGCTGGCCTATGGCGTGGAGTATCTGCGCAACGAGTGGAAGCCGCTCGACCCGGCGGTCGGTGCCGATCTCGCCTTCCTCGAACAGCAGCTCAAGGGCGATATCTCGATCACCTCGGCAACCTTGGCCAACGACATTTGGACCGTGGCTGTCGACCCCGTCACCCAGCCCTCCTCGGTCTGGCTGTACGAGCGCGCGAGCCATCGCCTGACTAAGCTCTATGCGCCTCGACCGGCGCTTGAGAACATGCCGCTGGCAGCGATGTACCCGGTCGAAATCAAGTCGCGCGATGGGCTTACTTTGCCCTCCTATTTGACGCTTCCGCCGGGCAGCGACGCCGACGGCAACGGCCGCCCCGATCATCCGGTGCCGCTGGTCCTGCTGGTCCACGGTGGTCCGTGGGGACGCGACACCTTCGGCTACGACGCTTTCCACCAGCTGCTCGCCAACCGCGGCTATGCGGTGCTGGCGACCAATTTCCGCGCCTCGACCGGGTTCGGCAAACGCTTCGTCGCCGCCGGCAATCTGCAGTGGGGCCTGGCGATGCACGACGACCTCGTCGACGCCACCGACTGGGCCGTCGCCAACGGCGTCACCGCGCCCGACAAGGTGGCGATCATGGGCGGCAGCTACGGTGGCTACGCGACCCTCGCCGGGGTCACCATGACCCCTGACAAATTCGCTTGCGGTGTCGACATTGTCGGCCCCTCCAACCTCGAGACGCTACTCAAGACGATTCCCGCTTATTGGACCGCGATCCGCACCCAATTTTACAAGCGCATGGGCGATCCCAATACGGCCGCGGGCCAGGCCGTACTTAAACGCGCGTCGCCGCTCTACCTCGCCGACAAGATCGTCAAGCCGCTGCTGATCGGCCAGGGCGCCAACGACCCGCGCGTCAATATCGCCGAATCCGAGCAGATCGTGAATGCGATGAAGGCGCGCGCGATCCCGGTCACCTACGTCGTCTTCCCCGACGAAGGCCACGGCTTTGCCCGGCCCGCCAACAACCTCGCTTTCTTCGGCATCACCGAGCAGTTTCTGTCGCAATGCCTCGGCGGACGCGCCGAGCCGCTCGGCAATGACGTCCGCAACGCGAGCGCGAAAGTGCCCGAAGGCGCGGCGCTCGTCCCTGGCCTCGCCGACGCAGTTGCGGCCCGCTAGCGCCACACAGCCTGTTTGCGGCTCGGCGGCGGGACGCCTATAGCCCCGCTTCCCTTGCCAACCCCCGGAGTGAAGCTTTAAAAATGGTCCGTCGCCGCCAAATCTACGAAGGCAAAGCCAAGATCCTCTACGAGGGTCCGGAGCCCGGCACCTTGATCCAATATTTTAAGGACGACGCGACCGCGTTCAACGCCCAGAAGCGCGGCACCATCGCCGGCAAGGGCGTGCTCAACAACCGCATCTCCGAGCATATTTTCGTCGCCCTGAAGGCGATTGGCGTGCCGACCCACTTCATCCGCCGCTTGAACATGCGCGAGCAATTGATCCGCCAGGTCGAGATCGTGCCGATCGAAGTGGTGGTCCGCAACGTCGCCGCCGGCTCTTTGTCAAAGCGCCTCGGGATCGAGGAAGGCACTCAGCTGCCGCGCACCATCATCGAATATTATTACAAGGACGACGCCTTGGGCGACCCGCTTGTCGCCGATGAGCATATCGCCTGCTTCGGCTGGGCGAGCCAGGAAGAAATGAACGACATCACCGACATGGCGATCCGCGTGAACGACTTCATGTGCGGCATGTTCGCCGCGATCGGCATCCGCCTGATCGACTTCAAGCTCGAGTTCGGACGGGTGTGGGAAAATGACTACCCCCGCATCATCCTCGCCGACGAGATCAGCCCCGACGGCTGCCGGCTGTGGGATGCGAAGTCGAACGAGAAGCTCGACAAAGACCGCTTCCGCCTCGGCCTCGGCGGCGAAGCCGAAGCCTATCAGGAAATCGCCCGCCGCTTGGGCCTGCTCCAGGAAGAAGACGCCAGCAGTGTCCTCGACCTCGACACCCACCGCAAAAAGCGCGGTAAGTGACGGCATAGAGCCGTCACCCCGGACTTGATCCGGGATCCGCCTTTTCATTTGCGGCTCCACCAAGCAGAAGGCAGACCCCGGCTCAAGGCCGGGGTGACGGAGTCCCATTGTCCCTCCCCCGCGCCCGAGTTGTCACCCTCAACGCCGCTTTGGGCCCACTCGACTACCGCGTCCCAACCGACATGGCGGTCGAGCCCGGCTCGGTGGTGGTCGCCCCGCTCGGCCCGCGCCAGCTGATCGGCGTGGTGTGGGAGGCCGAGCGGCTGCCATCCGAGGAAGTCGGCGACAACCGCCTGCGCCCGCTGATCGAATTGCTCGACGTGCCGCCGATCGCCGCCCCGCTGCGTCGCCTCGCCGAATGGACCGCCGATTATTACCTTTCGTCGCTGGCCTCGGTGCTGCGGATGATCCTGCCGTCGTCGAGCGCGCTCGAAGGATCGCGCCAGCTGATCAAATATCGCCCGACCAACCTAGTCCCTGGGCGGATGACGCCCCAGCGTTTTAAGGCCCTCGCCGCGCTAGAAGGCCGCCAGGGCACGATCCGCGAACTCGCCCAATATGCCGAGGTCAGCGACGCCGTGCTGCGCGGCCTGGTCCACGCCGGCGCGATCGAAGCCGTCTTGGTCGAGGCCGACCGCCCGCTCGAAACCCCAGACCCCGATTTCGCCCCGCCCGAGCTCAACGAAGAACAGCGCGCCGCCGCCGCCAGCCTGTCCGCCGCCATCGGCCACGGCTTCGATCCCGTCCTGCTCGACGGGGTCACCGGCTCGGGCAAGACCGAAGTCTATTTCGAAGCGGTCGACGAAGCCTTGCGCCAGGGCCGCCAGGCGCTCGTCCTGTTGCCCGAAATCGCGCTCACCGAACCCTTCCTCAAGCGTTTCCAGGCGCGTTTCGGCTGCGCTCCGATCGCCTGGCATTCCGGCCTGCGCTCGTCGCAGCGTCGCCGATCCTGGCGGGCGATCGCCAGCGGCGAGGCCAAAGTCGTCGTCGGCGCCCGCTCTGCTTTGTTCCTCCCCTACGCCCAGCTCGGCCTGATCGTCGTCGATGAGGCCCACGAGCCGAGCTTCAAGCAGGAGGACGGCGTCCAGTATCACGCCCGCGACGTCGCCGTGATGCGCGGCCACTTCGAAGAAATTCCGGTGATCCTCTCCTCCGCGACCCCGGCGATCGAGAGCAAGCATATGGTCGAAGTGGGCCGCTACCGCGAAGTCACGCTGACCCACCGCTTTGCCGGCGCAACCCTGCCCACCATCAGCGCGATTGACATGACCCAGGACCCGCCGCCGCGCGGCCGCTGGCTGGCGCCGAGCCTGGTCGAGGAGCTGCGAACCAACCTCGCAGCCGGCGAGCAGTCGCTGCTGTTCCTCAATCGCCGCGGGTTCGCGCCCCTGACCCTGTGCCGCCACTGCGGCCACCGCTTCCAGTGCCCCAATTGCACCGCTTGGATGGTCGAGCACCGGTTGATGCACCGCCTGGCCTGCCATCACTGCGGTCACGTCATGCCACCGCCGCGCGCCTGCCCCGAGTGCGGCGAGGAAGACAGTCTGGTCGCCTGCGGACCCGGCGTCGAACGCATCGCCTACGAGGTCGCCGCACTGTTCCCCGAGGCGCGCACCGCGATCGTCACCTCGGACACGATCTGGTCGCCGCTGCGCGCGGCCGAGTTCGTCGGCGCGATGGACGC
>JBDSNQ010000044.1:0-17789 GCA_039915275.1 Sphingomicrobium sp. | reverse complement strand
CGCCCGCCCGCGTGGCTTCGCGCGCCGCTTGCTCGGCCTGGCTCGCGGCCAGCCGCGCTGCGTCACCGACCGCCCGATAATGCTCGACTTGGCTGACAGCCGTGCTGCGCTCCCGCTCCGCCTCGGTCAGTGTTCGTTCGAGCGCCGGCAGCTCGCCCGCCAGCTCGGCCCGCCGGTTGGCGCGGATCAGCCGCTCGGCCGCGGCCGCTCCCCCACCGGTCGAAACGAATCCATCCCAACGGCGCAACTGACCGTCCCGAGTGACCAGTCGTTGGCCGATGGCAAGCGGCTGGCCGCCATCGGTGTCGCAAACACCAATCTGCCTTAGTCTCCGCTCAAGTTCAGGCGGGGCCTGGACGTGATCGGCCAGTGAATTCAGCCCCGCAGGCAATACCGGATCGCTCGCCGAGACTTTGCTCCCCTGCCACCGGCGCGGCCCATCGCCGCCGATCGCGGCGTCGGCATCCTCGCCCAGCGCGGCGGCCAGCGCCCGCTCGTAACCGGGCTCGGCGGTGAGACTGGCGATGGCAGCGCCGCCGCCATGGTCGAGCGCACGAGCGAGCGCGTCATGCTCGGAGCGGTGAGCGGAAAATGTAGCGCGGGCGGCGGCCAGCGCGCTTTCGGCGGCGTCGCGGCGGTCGGCCGCGGCGATTCGGCCCTGTTCCGCTTCGACGCGTCTGGCATCCGCTTCTGCAAGCGCCTTGGCCGCGGCCTTGGACCGACGCGCGGCGTCCTCGCTGGCGGCGGTTTCAATGCTGCCGTCGCCGAGTTCCTCGAGCTGGGCGGCGAGCCGCTGGCGCTCGTTTGCAGTGCGCGCGACCTGTGCCTGAGCGGCTTCGAGCGCGGCTTCGCCGACCCGGCGCTCGGCGCGCATCGCGGCCTGGCGGGCGAGCAGTTCGGCCAGCGCCGCTTCGGCATTGCGCGATGCGGTTTCGGCCTTGCCAAGTTCGGCCGCGATGCGTGCGGAGATCGCCTCGGCATCAACCAGCCGCCGCTCGATGACGCCGCGCTCGTCGTCGAGCTGGGCGATCGCCCGCGCCGCATCGCCTTGCAGCGCTTCCTCGCGCGACATGTCGGCGGCGAGCGAAATATCCAGCCGCTCCAATTCCTCCAGTCGGCGCATGACCGTGTCCCGCCGCGCCCGCGCCGACGCCAATTCGTGGGCGAGGTTGAGCGCGGCGTCCCGAGCGGCACTGAGCGCGGTGCGCCGCTCCGCCAGCAGCGCATTGGCTTGGCTTTGCCTGGCCTGCGCTTCGGCAACGACCGTCTGCAGCTCAGTGACCTGTTCGCCCGCTTCGTTCGCCTGGCGATTGGCGCTTTCGGCGGCACGGTCCGCTTCGGCCCAGCGGGCGTGAACCAACCGCGCTTCGACGCTCCTGATCTTGTCGCTCAGCTGGCGATAGCGCTCGGCCGCCCTCGCCTGCCGGCGCAACGCCCCGGCGCGCGCCTCTTGCTCGGCCAGCAATTCGCCGAGCCGCGCGAGATTGGCCTCGGTCGCGCGCAGCTTCTGCTCGGCGTCCTTACGACGCGCGTGCAGGCCGGAGATCCCGGCCGCTTCTTCGAGCATCTGGCGGCGCTCGGTCGGTTTGGCGGCGATGACCGAGCCGATCCGGCCCTGGCTGACGAGCGCCGGCGAGTGCGCTCCCGTCGCGGCGTCGGCGAACAGCAAGGCGACGTCCTTGGCGCGCACGTCGCGGCCGTCGATCCGGTAGGCCGAGCCGGCGCCGCGCTCGATCCGCCGCGTGACTTCGCTCTCCTCGGGTTCGTCGCCGTCGCCGTTGCGCTCAATGAGGATCGAGACCTCGGCAAAATCGCGCGGCGGGCGGGTGGCGGTGCCGGCGAAGATGACGTCGTCCATGCCGCCGCCGCGCAAGCTTTTGGGGCTGCCTTCGCCCATCGTCCAGCGGATCGCTTCGAGCAGGTTCGACTTGCCGCAGCCATTGGGCCCGACGATCCCGGTCAATCCCGGCTCGACGCGAAGCTCCGACGGCTCGACGAAGCTTTTGAATCCGCTGAGCTTCAGTCGCCGGATGCGCAATGTAATTCCCCCATCCGGGTCCTAGCCGCCGACGGCCGTGCGCAACTGCGGTTCAAGCAGCTCCCAGGTTGCAGTCTTGTCGAGCATCTTGCCATTGAGGATGAACGTCGGCGTACCCTGGAAGTCCGGGAATTGCGTGGTCGCATCGCTGTTCATCTGGACCAGCTGATTGACCGCGGTTTCATTGGTCAGGCAGGCTTTGGCCTTGGCCGACGGGACACCGCGCATCGCCGCCCACTGCTGGAACCCGGCAAGCTTGGCGATCTCGAAGAACTGCTGGCTGGGCGGCAGAGTGCCCAACGCCTGCTGCTGTGCCGGTGACACGGCTTGCAGTTTACCGACCCAGTTGGGCTGGTCCTTGTACATTGCGCGGGTCAGAGGAAAGAAGCTTGCGGCCCCGTTGCAGCGGGTGATCAGCGCTCCGGCGAGGTCATAAGGATCCCGCACATAATTGCGGAATTCGTAGGAGACGCGGCCGCTCTTGACGTAAGTGTCGATCAGCGGCCCGGCGCCTTTCTCGTCAAACTCGCGGCAGTGCGGGCAGGTCATCGAGCCGAATTCTATGAGCTTCACGGCGGCATTGGGATTACCCATCTGGAACCCGCCGGCGGGTGTCACGGTGACCATTTGGCTCCAGTCGCCACCCTTGGGCGGTGGGACGGGCTTGGCTTCGGACGCGTTGGGTCCGGTCGATTCGCCGGTCTTGACAGCATTGCACGCGGCGGTGGCGAGGATGGCGGCGGCGACGGCCAGCAGATGGGTGGACTTCATGAGCTCATACACTCCGGATGATGACGGGAACGGGTGGGTCTTCAACTGGCTCAATGGACGGCGGTCCATTGCTCGATTCCAGCCGGGCGGCGAGCGCTTCAAGACATGCTCGCAGCTCGGGGTCAACGATTTGTCGCAAGCCTTCGCCGAGCTCTTTGGGCACGGCTCGCAGCTCCGGCCGGTTGAGGGGCCGCGGCGACGCTGGCGGGCGGCCCTGGCGGAACACCAGCCGGTTCACCGCCTCGTAGCCGAAAAAGCGATTGACCCGCTCGATGATCAGCGGCGTCAGATGCTGCATCAGCGGCGCGTGGGCGCCTTCGACCAGCAAGGTCAGCACCCCGCCCGATTTGCGCCCAGCCGGGAAGCGGATCGATTCGGGCGATGACACCTTGGCATAGCGCTCGCCGACGATCTCGGCCCAGCGGCTGACCACCGCGCCTTGGACGAAGCCGAAGCGCTTGAACGCAGGTGCGCCGACTTTGCCAAGGATATCCCCGGCCGAGCGGGCACGGCCGCCGCGCGGGGCGTCGGAATCGCGATTGGGCGGGTGGGGCTTCGACATCGTTGCCGACCATGCCATAGCCGAAGCGTGCCCGCCAATGCCGCAAATCGCCTGATTGCACATTATCTTTGCAATGCGCGGCGGTTGCCGTGGCGCGCGGCGGCGGGCGAGACGCCGCCCGACCCATATCGGGTGTGGTTGAGCGAGGTCATGCTGCAGCAAACCACGGTCGCCGCGGTGATCCCGCGGTTCGAGCGATTCGTCGCCCGCTGGCCGACCATCGAGGCGCTTGCGGAGGCGCCAGACGAGGACATTCTCGGGGAGTGGGCGGGACTTGGCTATTACGCCCGGGCACGCAACCTCGTCGCCTGCGCGCGCCAGCTGGTCGGCAACGGCGGATTCCCGACCGACGAGGCCGTGCTTCGAGCATTACCCGGGGTCGGCGACTATACCGCGGCGGCAATCGCGGCGATCGCCTTTGGCCGCGAGGCCGCGGCGGTCGACACCAACGTCACCCGCGTGATCGCCCGGCTCCACGGGCTCAAGCAGCCGAAGAGGATCGAAGTCAGGGCATTGGTCGAAGCGATGATTCCAGTCGGTCAGGCCGGCGATTTCGCCCAGGCGATGATGGATTTGGGCGCGACCATCTGCCGCCCCCTGGCGCCCGCCTGCCCCGCTTGCCCGCTCAGCCGCGATTGCGCCGCCTTGGCCAGCGGAACGCCCGAAGCTTATCCGGCGGTGAAGCCCAAGCGGGTGCGACCGCAGCGCCACGGGGTCGCCTACTGGGTCGAGCGCGACGGCGCGGTATGGCTGATGCGGCGGCCGGCCAAGGGATTGCTCGGCGGCATGGCGGCGCTGCCCGGGGAGCCGTGGACCGACGCTCCGCAAACGCTGTCCGCACCGCCGCTCGCCCGAGTCCGCCACGTCTTCACGCATTTCGCGCTTGATCTGGCCGTGGTTCGCGTGGGCGCGGCCGATGGCGACGGCTGGTGGCATCCGCTCGACAAGCTCGACGAGGCCGGCCTGCCGACACTGTACCGCCGCGCCGTGGACCTCGTGCTCGCCGAAACCGCCGGGCGCGCCGATCGGCCTGAGCGCCTGCTTGAAGAAGCCCCGACTCCTGCCTAAAGGGCAGGCCACTCCATGACATTCGTCGGCTCGGCCGAGCGGAGAATTGAATGCAAGACCGTTTCACGACCATCGCCGGCTGGGTGCTGTTTGCGGGCATAATCGCGCTTGGCACGTCGATTGTCAGCGGGATGTATTTCAACGGCGAGCGGCCGGAAAAGATGGGCTATCCGATCGAAGGCGTAGTGGTCGAAGGCGACGGCCGCGCAGCTGAGCCCGCCAAACCCATCGCATTCTATCTGGCCAGCGCCGATCCCGCCGCGGGCGAGCAGGTGTTCAAGAAATGTGCCGCTTGCCACAACGCCGACAAGGGCGGCGCCAACCAGCTTGGCCCCAATCTGTGGGGTGTGCTTGGCGAGCCAGTCGGTAAGGGCGCCAATGGCTTCGCTTTCTCCGAGGCGCTGTCCGGCAAGGGTGGCACCTGGAACTGGGACAACCTCACCGAATGGCTGTCGAACCCGAAGAAATTCGCGCCCGGCACCAAGATGACTTTCGCCGGCCTAGGCAAACCCGAGGACCGCGCCAACGTCATCGCTTTCTTGAACACGCATGGCGATTCGCCGCTGCCGTTGCCGGCGGCCCCCGCTGCCGCTCCGCTTGCCGCTCCCGCGAAGCCCGGCACGGCGACTGACAATAGCGCTGCGCCTACGCCAGCCGCACCGCCCCCCGCCAAAAAACCCTAGTCTTTCTCGTAATAGCGCTGGATGAAATCCCAGCCGTCCTGCGCGTCCTCGCACCAATGGATCAGGTCGAGGTCGCCGGGCGAGATGACGCCCTCGTCGACCAGCGCCTGGAAATCGACCACCTTGTTCCAGAACTCGCGGCCGAACAGCAGGATCGGCAGCGGCCGCACCTTGCCGGTCTGGATCAGCGTCAACAGCTCGAACATTTCGTCAAACGTGCCGAAACCGCCGGGAAACACCGCGACGGCCCGCGCGCGCAGCAGGAAATGCATCTTCCTCAGCGCGAAATAGTGAAACTGGAAGCTCAATTCGGGGGTCACATAGCGGTTGGGCAATTGCTCGTGCGGCAGGACGATGTTGAGCCCGATGCTTTCGCACCCCTCGTCCGAGGCGCCGCGGTTGGCGGCCTCCATGATCGCCGGACCGCCGCCCGAGCAGACCACGAAATGGCGCCAGCCGTCCTCGTCCACGGCGCAGCGGCTGGCCAGCCGGGCGAGGTCGTAGGCGACGGTGTAATAATGCGCTTTGGCCTTGAGCCGCTCGGCCACCTTTTGTTGCGCGGGGGTTGTGGCAGCAGCGATCAAGGCGTCGGCCGCGGCCGGTTCGGGAATCCGCGCCGAGCCGTAGAAGACGATGATCGAACCGATCTTGGCTTCGTCGAGGAACAGCTCGGGCTTCAACAGCTCGAGCTGGAAGCGCACCGGGCGCAGATCCTCGCGAAGCAGGAAGTCGGTGTCCTGGAAGGCGAGCTTGTAGGCGGCGCTTTCGGTCTGCGGACTCGACGGCACATGCTTGGCAGACTGCGCGTCAACCTTGGAGGTAGGGAAAATCCGCTTGGGCGGAACGGTATCGGTCATCGGCACGCCTCTAGCTGAGCCGAACGCATTCCCCAATATGGATCGCGCCAATAAAGCTCAGTCGGTCGCGCCCCGGACCGCGCCCCAGTCGATCCGCCGCGTGGCGTACATCACGCCGGCCAGTGCCACGAACAGCAGCAGCGAGCCGATCAAGAGCGAATAGGCCTCGAGATTGAGCAGGATGTAGAGCACCGCGTAGAGCGCGACGAGCAGTCCGCCGATCAACCACGCCCGCCGCCAGCTCTTGAGCACCGCGGCTGAATATGCGGTGTTGAGGCCGGCGATCGCCGCCGCGGCTAGCATGTAAGCGGGCGCAAAGCCGATCACTTCGGCAAAGGCCAGCAGCAACACGAAGAACAGCACCAGCGCCGCGCCCATCAGCAGATATTCGACCGACGAGATGCGGACCCCGCCAATGACGTCGAACATCAGCAAAGTGAGGAAGGTGAAACCGATGAACAAGAAGCCGTATTTGATCGCGCGGTTGACCTGCGAATAGAGGTCGACCGGCTGGATCAGGCTGATACTGGCGGTTTGCGGAGTCCCGGAATCCATCGACCGAGCAGGCATCGGCCGCGCCTCGGGCGGCGTGATCTTGTCGACCACATTCGAGCTTCCGGCGGCACCGGTCGCGACCAATGAACGGCCGAGCGCAAGATTGCCGATGCGGTAATTGGCCTCGAACCCCCGGTCCGCGACCTTGCGCTGGGCTGGAAGGAAATCGCCGCCAAAGCTTGGGTGCGGCCAGGCCGAGCGCACCGTCCACCGGGTTTCACCCGCCTGAGGGGCGAGGGCGAGCGACGCATTGCCGCGAAAATCGTAAGCGAAGTCGACGCTGAGCGGTTTGACGGTCAGCCCGGCGGCATCGATCCAGGCGAAGAATCCGCGGCCGCCACTGTTGCTCCCGCCGCCCGGCTGCAACCGCAGCGGTTGACCGTCGGCGGTGACCCGCGGATTAGCGCCAAGACCGCGCGGGTCGCTCAGGCCAAAGCGCAGTTCGGCGCGGTCGAGCATCATATCGGCGGGCTTGATCGACAGCCGCGCGAGATCGGGCGGGAAAGCGAAGCGGGCCCTGCCCGAAACTTGCGCTTCATAGACCACCGCCTCGTAGATCGAACGCTTGCGTCGCTCCGGCTTGATTGCGGTGACGATGTCGACCGCCTCGGGCGACAGGCTCAATTCCTGCACGACGTCGCGGCTGCGGGTGACGCTCTGGCCGTTTTCGACCACGGTTTCGGTCGCGGTCGCGCGATAGGGCACGACCAGCAGCGGGCCCGACACCGCCTGCGGCCCGCCCCAGCCTTCGGTGATCGACGCCGCCGCCTGCTGCGACTGGTCGAGGCGGTCGCTGACAATCAGCCACACTGAGAACAGCGGGATCGCCAGCGCGGCGCCGATCAGGATCGCTAGCAGGAGCTTGAAGCCGGGCGTCCGTTCGCCGTCGATCCGCGCCATCATTCGCCTCCATTTTGGTCCCGAAACTCGGTTCGTCTACAGAAATGCACGGTTCATCGTCAAGTTTCCATTTCTTCGGCTGCTATTCCCGGACTGAATTGCTCCGTGGCTCCGAAACTCTGCATAGCCTGTGACGAAGTTCGAAACTTCACGAAAATTAACCTAAATTAAATTTACGCTTTGCAACTTGAATTTAGGGGCGTAACCAATCTCATCGCCCACCGGTAACCAGCGAGTCGGCGACAGAGAGACATTGGAGCGCTCCCGCTATCGATCGGAGAGCAACCATGTTTGGACATCGAGACCCATATTACGCCGCCCGGGCGCTTGCCGAGCGCCACTTGATGGAGGCCGCGACCCATCCCCGCGCGGTATCTTCGCATGCCGAGCTGGTCGCCCGCTATGAAGCGCTAGCCTCGTTTCCGAGCCTCAACCTGCAATCCTGCAGGAACGCGACCGGATAGCATAGGAACCTTTCGCGCGCTGACACCCCAGCCCCCCCGAAATGGTCGGCGCGC
This sequence comes from Sphingomicrobium sp., assembly GCA_039915275.1. Lineage (GTDB taxonomy): Bacteria > Pseudomonadota > Alphaproteobacteria > Sphingomonadales > Sphingomonadaceae > Sphingomicrobium. The sequence continues at coordinate 9,837 of JBDSNQ010000044.1, read as the reverse complement.
TCGATGAAGAAGCGGTCTCGCGGTCGGCGCCTCGGGCCGCTTCTTCTAATTTTGCAGCCACGCACTTGTATGAGGCTATGAGGCGCGCGCCTACCCGGCCTTGAGCGGCTTGCAATAATGCTGTTGCTCCTCAGGTGACGAGCGCAGCCGGCTGTCGATGTAATAATCGGCCGCCGCGCCGGCATAAGCCCGGTGGGCAGGGTCGATGAACTTCGCTGCGTCGCGTTGCCAACCGGCGATGCACACCTTCTTGCCCGCCGCCGACCGGGCGCAGGCGAGGAGGTTGTTGTAGGCCGCCCGCCACTGGAGGAAGTCGGCCTTGCTCATCGGGTCGCCGTGGCCCGGGATCAGCGTCGTGAACGGCACCTTGGCGATGGCGTCGAGCGCTTTGGCCCAGGCGTCGGCGCAGGCCGTATCCATGAACGGCACGATGCCGACCACCAGGTCCCCAACCACCGCGAGTTTCTCCTTTGGGTCGTAGAACCACAAATCGGCCTCGGTCGCCGCGAACGGCGCCACCCGCACCTCGAGCATGCGCCCGGCGATCTTCATCTTCGCCGATTTGAGCACCGGCCGCGTCGGCCGCAACCGGTCAGGATTGTCGATCACCGAGCGCCCGCGCAACAATTGATCCCTGGTCGCCTGCGACGTCTTGGGGTCGGCCAGCATTGTGTCGGTCTGCGCCCGGCTGGCCTTGAGGAAGGTCGCAAGCGCGCCGTTGACGGCGTTGCTCGCATAGACCTCGGCGTGCGGATAGACTTGGCGAATGTCGTAATTGCCGGTGGTATGGTCGAGGTGCCAGTGGCTGTTGATGATCGCCGCAATCGGCCGCCCGCGCGCCTTGGCGTAATCGAGGATCGCCGCCGAATGCTCGGGGTGGCGCCCGGTATCGACCACGATCAGCCCCAGCGGCGCATCGAGCACTACGGTGTTTCCGTCGGGGCCCTTGTCGAGCGGGATCTGGCCCGCGATGAAATGATAAGCGGGCGCTTTGGCGACGCCCGGCGCTGCCGAGGCGGCGAGTGCCAGACCCAGCGCAATGAATTGAAGACGCATGACGTTCTCCCCCTGATCTCGACTGCGCTTAGCTGACGCGGCACGCTCGCCAGCGACAGGGAAGTTCGGCAATTGTCAGGTCAGAAGCGACGAACGGCGGCTCAGTACACCCGCGCTTTGGGTTTGATGTAGTCGACCTCGTCGGTCAGCGTGAACTCGTGGACCGGGCGGTAGTCGATCGTGACCTTGCCTCCGCTCCCGCCCCAGCCGTCGAGCCAGGCGACCGTATGCTTCATCCATGTCTTGTCGTCGCGCTCGGCGTGGTCCTCGCGCATGTGGGCGCCGCGGCTCTCGGTGCGGTTGGCGGCGCAATGCATCGTCACCACCGCCTGGGCGAGGAGGTTGTCGAGCTCCAGCGTCTCGATGAGGTCACTGTTCCATGTGAGGCTGCGGTCGGTGACGCGGACGTCGGCCATGCGCTTGAACACCTGGTCGATGTTGGCGATGCCCTCGGCCAGTGTTTCCCCGGTGCGGAACACGGCGCAGTCAGATTGCATGGTGCGCTGCATCTCTTCGCGGACGGCCGCGGTCGGGCTGCCGCCGTCGGCGTTGCGAAAATGGTCGAGCCGAGCGAGCGCGAGGTCGCCTGCGTCTTTGGGTAGCGCTTCCTTCAAGGCATTGGGCTTAATCACCTCGGCCAGCCTCAAACCGGCGGCACGGCCGAACACGACCAGGTCGATGAGGCTGTTGGAGCCCAACCGATTGGCGCCGTGGACGCTGACGCAGGCCGCTTCGCCGACCGCGAACAGCCCCGGCACGACAGACTCTGGGTCGCCGTCCTTCAAGGTCATCACTTCGCCATGATAATTGGTCGGAATACCGCCCATCGTATAATGGACCGTTGGCGCCACCGGGATCGGCTGGCGGGTCAAATCGACGCCGGTAAAGGTCATCGCGGTCTCGGTGATCCCGGGCAGGCGCTCGGCGAGGATCTTGGGATCGATATGGTCGAGATGGAGCCAGATGTGGTCCTTATGCTCGCCGACTCCTCTGCCCTCGCGGATTTCGGTCGCCATCGAGCGTGATACGACGTCGCGGCTGGCGAGATCCTTGGCCGACGGTGCGTAGCGCTCCATGAAGCGCTCGCCTTCGGAATTGGTGAGGTAGCCACCCTCACCGCGCGCGCCCTCGGTGATCAGCACGCCGACGCCATAGACCCCGGTCGGGTGGAACTGGACGAACTCCATATCCTGCAGCGGCAGGCCGGCGCGCAGCACCATCGCATTGCCGTCGCCGGTGCAGGTGTGCGCCGAGGTGCTGGTATAATAAATGCGGCCGTAGCCGCCGGTCGCGAGCACCACCGCCTGGGCGCTGAAACGATGCACCGAGCCGTCGTCGAGGCACAAAGCGACGACGCCCTTGCACACCCCGTCGACCATGATCAGGTCGAGCGCGAAATATTCGATGAAGAAGTCGGCGTCATGCTTGAGGCTCTGCTGGTAGAGCGTGTGGAGCATCGCGTGGCCGGTGCGGTCGGCGGCGGCGCAGGTGCGCTGGGCGGGTGGCCCTTCGCCCATGTCCTGGGTCATCCCGCCGAACGCCCGCTGATAGATGCGGCCGTCGGCGGTGCGGCTGAACGGCAGCCCCATATGCTCGAGTTCATAGACCGCGGCCGGCGCCTCGCGGCACAGATATTCGATCGCGTCCTGGTCGCCGAGCCAGTCGGAGCCCTTGACCGTGTCGTACATGTGCCAAGTCCAATGGTCCGGTCCCATATTGCCGAGGCTGGCGGCGATCCCGCCTTGCGCCGCGACGGTGTGGCTGCGGGTCGGGAAGACCTTGGTAATGCAGGCGGTCTTCAAGCCCTTTTCGGCGGCGCCCATGCAGGCCCTAAGCCCGGCCCCGCCAGCGCCGACCACGACCACGTCATAGACATGGTTGATGATTTTGTAGGCGCTCAAGCCGCGCCCCCGAACGCGATCCGGCCTAACGCGAACAGCGCCAGCGACGCCGCCCCGATGGCGAAAAACAGCAGCAGGGTGTTCAAGGCCAAGCGGTTGCCCTCGTCATGGACATAATCGTCGACCACCACCTTCATTCCGTCGAGCGCGTGCTTGAAGGCGAAGAGGATGAACAGCGCCATCGGCACCGCGCCGCTCGGCGCCCGGAGCCACTCGGCCAGCGTCGGCTGGTCGAGCGCCGGCAGCAATAGCAAGGACGCGAACAGCCACGTCCCGAGCAGCAGCAGCGCCGCGCTCGACACGCGCTCGCTCAGCCAATGCCCGCCGCCATCGTGCGCCGATCCCAGCCCGGTTACCTGGCCTAGCGGCGTCGCGCTCTCTCCAAGGCTCATTTGAGGCCTCTCAAATTGGGGATCCAAACCAGCAGAGTCAGGATCAGCGACCCGGCCAGGGTCAGGATCGCGAAGCGCTTGTTGGTCTCGAGCTCGAAGCCGGCGCCGCTGTCCATCACCAGGTGGCGGATGCCCGACAGAAGATGCTGGAAGAACGCCCAGGTCAGTCCGATCAGGACAAACAGACCGAGCGGGTGCTTCGCCGCCTGGCTAAATCCGGCGTAGGCGTCGGGACCGCCGGAAATCGCCATCATCCACCACACGAGGATGGCGAGGCCGGCGAACGACAAAGCCGCGCCGGTCATGCGGTGCAGGATCGAAACCAGCATGTGCGGTCCCCAGCGCCAGATGCCGAGGTGCGGGGAGAGCGGTCGCGATTGGGGTCGGGGACTTTGGCTGGCCATTCGGCGGGCGCCTTTCTTGAGTTCAGTTTGACCGGCCGCCGAACGGGGCCGCGCCGGGCGTCGTCCGCTTAAAGCCCTGCCTTGGCCTAGGCAAGATTTGAGGCCTTGCCCTAACCCCGCCTTAACCATTGTCGGAGCAAATAGCCCGAAGAGCAAAAATTGCGGCCCAAGCGACAGGACGGAGACCCTTAAATGAGCGGCGATATTGGACAATTGCAGCGCCTGACCGAACAGCAGGTCGCATCGCGGCTTTCCTCCTACGGCGAGGACGGCCACTTCGAAGCCTCGCTGCGCCACTTGTGGAACGACGCCGGGCCGGTCATCGCGGCCGCCTCGCAAAGCCATTTCGGCGACGATGTCGGCAGCCTTGGCGACGATCAGTTCACCAAAGCGGTCAACGAAGTGTGGGTCCGTGGGTTCGCCGAGCAGGGCATCAAGATGTTCAGCGCCAAGCGCAGCGTCCCCGAGTTCATCGCCGCCCGCGCCCGCATGGCCAAGGAAGTCATCAGGTCGTTCGACGAATGCTTCGCTGGCCGTGCCGAAGATCGGATCGATGCGATCGACACCTTTTACCGCGTCCTCAGTTTCTCCGAGGACATCATCCTGGCCCAGATCGCGCTTCTGGAAGCCAACGACGCCGCCGACCAGCGCGGCCGCCAGAGCGAGCAGTTCGAGCGCCGCGTCGCCGACCTCGTGCGCAGCAGCACCGACCAATCCAAGGCGCTGACCGACCGCACCCGGGCGACCGCCGCCTCGGCCCGCGGCATGCTCGGCAAGACTAGCGAAGTCGCCGCCGCCGCCGAACAATCCGCGGTTGCGATGCGCGAAGCCGCGCAGACTGCGGCCGGCCTAATTCGCGCAATCGAGGATGCCCGGACCGAAGTCGAAACCGCGGCGGGCGTCGCCGTGCGCGCCGGTGGCCAGGCCGAGGAAGCGGTCAAGGTCAGCCAGGCCCTGTCGTCTCACGTCGAGGCAATCGAATCGATCCTCAGCCTGATCCGCGACATCGCCGGCCAGACCAATCTTCTCGCGCTCAACGCGACCATCGAAGCGGCCCGCGCCGGCGATGCCGGCCGCGGTTTCGCGGTCGTCGCCCAGGAAGTGAAGAGCCTCGCCAGCCAGACCGCTCGGGCGACCGACGACATCACCAACAAGATCACCGCCATCCAGCAGGCGACCCGCCAGACGGTCGAGGCCAACAGCTCGATCCAGGGCACGGTCGAGGAAGTTCAAGTTTCCGCCGACCGCATCCGCGAGGCGATGGAATTGCAGGCCCAGACCGTGACCATGATCACCGCCGCCGTCGACGAAACCGCGCTTGCCGCCGATTCGATGAGCTCGACCATCGCCGCCATCCGCACCGACACCGAGAATGTCGCCAAGGACATCGACCAGGTCGAAGCTGGCTTTGGCCGCTTTTCCGAGCAGATCGCCGACTTCAAGTCGACCACCAAGGAGGTCGTCAGCGGCATCGCCGCGTAACCCTCACCCCAACCCCCTCCCGCGCACGCGGAAGAGGGAGGAGGAGCGCAGCGACGGAGGGTGAGGGTTTTCCTTTGTGGTGAGCCTGCTCTAATCGAGCCCCCATGAACATCCTCGTCACCGGCGCCAGCCGCGGCATTGGCGCAGCCGCGTTCGCGCTGCTCAAATCGACCGGCCATCAGGTCGCCGGCCACTCGACACGCGGCAGTGATGAACTGATCGCCGCCGACCTCGCCGACCCCGCTGCGCCGCGCGCCTTATGGACCGCTGCGCTCGATCGATTGGGCGGCCGCATCGACGGGCTGGTCAACAATGCCGGCATCTATGAAGCGGTCGCCGACGACGCGCCCGACGGCGAGTGGCACGCCGCCTGGGCTCGCACCCTGGCCATCAACCTCCAGGCGCCCGCCGACCTCTGCCGTCTCGCCATCGGCCATTTCCGGACAAGCGGCGGCGGGCGCATCGTCAACGTCGCCAGCCGCGCCGCTTACCGCGGCGATTCGCCCCAGCACTGGCATTACGCCGCGTCGAAATCCGCCATGATCGGCATGACCAAGACCATCGCGCGCGGTTACGCGGCCGAGCAGATCCTCGCTTTCGCCGTCTGCCCCGGCTTCACCGTGTCGGAGATGACCGAGGAATATTTGAAAGGCCGCGGCGGAGCGGCGGTCATCGCCGAAATCCCCTTGGGCCGCGTCGCCAGGACCGACGAAGTGGCCGAGGCGATCCGCTGGCTGGCGGTCGATGCCCCCGCTGCCGCGACCGGCACCGTGATTGACGTCAACGGCGCCAGCTATGTTCGCTAGCGCGATCGTGGTGGCTCTTGCGGCCGCGCAGGTTATCACCATCCCGCTGCAAAAGGCCCCGCGCCAGATCGACCGGGCGATCGCACCGATCGAGACCGCGGGCCTGGCCTTTGCCGGGACCTGCAACGACTGGGACGAGTGGGACAAGCCCGCGCCGCCGGTCCGGATTTACGGCAACACCTACCTCGTCGGCACTTGCGGCATATCCGCGATCCTGATCACCGGCAGCGACGGACATGCGCTGATCGACGCCGGGACGGAGGCCGGCGCCGACCTCATCGCCCGCAACATCCGCAGCCTCGGCTTCCGGCTCACCGACGTGAAGTTCCTGCTCCACAGCCACGAGCATTTCGACCATGTCGGGGGCATGGCGCGGCTGCAGCAATTGACCGGTACCCAGTTGGTCGCCTCATCCGCCGCCGCCGCGGTGTTCAAGACCGGAGCGGCCGGACCCGGCGATCCCCAAGCGGGGATGCATCCGCCGATCCGCGCCGCTCGCGTCGACCGCATCATCAAGGATGGCGAGGAGGTGCGAACATACGACCTCGCGCTGACCGCGATTGCGACTCCGGGACATACGCCTGGCGCTCTCAGCTGGACCTGGACCAGTTGCGAGGACCGGGGATGCCGCCGGATCGTCTATGCCGACAGCCTGACCGCGGTCAGCCGCGACGATTATCGGTTCACCGATCATCCACAGCTTCTCGCGGCATTTCGCGCCAGTATCGCGCGGATCGCGGCGCTCGATTGCGATATCCTGCTGGCGCCGCATCCGTCGGCCAGCAAGATAATCGACCGGCTCGGCGGGCGCGCGCCGCTCGAGAACCGCAACGCCTGCCGCGACTATGCCTCCGACTTGACCAAGCAGCTCGACGAAAGGCTGGCCAAGGAAGCCGCGAAGTGAGCTGGCGGGCGACTTTGCCGTGCACGCGGGCGCAGGCGGAGGCGGTGCCCGACGCGGGTGAGCTGTTCGGCGATGTCCCACCCGTGCTGGTCGCCGACGAGCCCGATCCGGCGCGACCCGAAGACTGGCTGCTCCACGCCTACTTCGACCACCAGCCGACGGCGGACGACCTTGCCGCCCTCGCCTGCCTCGGCAGCGGCTCCGCCACCATCGAGCAATTGGGCGAGGACGATTGGGTGACGATGAGTCAGTCGGGCTTGCAGCCGATCCGCGCCGGCCGCTTCTTCATCCACACCCCGACCCACTTGCCCGATCCGGACGCGACCAATTTCGAGATCGACGCCAGCCTCGCCTTCGGCACCGGCCAGCACGCGACCACCGCCGGCTGCCTCGAAGCCCTCGACCGGCTCGAGCGCGACGGGCGCCGTTTCACCAACATCGCCGACATCGGCACCGGCACCGGCCTGCTCGCCTTCGCCGCGCTCAGCCTGTGGCCGCAAGCCCGATGCATCGCCACCGACATCGACGCGCAGGCGATCGCCGTCGCCTGCGACAATGCCGCGATCAACACGGTGGCGCAGGGCCACGCTCCGGGCGAGCTGCTGTTGGCAGAGGCGGACGGCATGGACTCGCCTTTGCTCACCGCCCGAGCCCCGTTCGACCTCCTGATCGCCAACATACTCGCCGGCCCGCTGATCGAGTTAGCGCCCGATTTCGCCGCAGCGCTCGCGCCGGGCGCTTATCTGCTGCTCGGGGGCCTGCTCGACACCCAGGCCGAGGGCGTGATCGCCGCTTATGCAAGCAAGGGAATGTCGGTCGCGAGTCGCGGCAATGGCGAATGGCCGGTTGTGGTTCTACGCGCATAAGGCGTGCCGACAATTACCGTCGTCCGCCGCATCCGGAGCGTCGACGTCGCCGTATCTCTACCGTGCTGCCGCAAGCCGTCCGAAGGATCTCATCATGGTAAAACTCGTAAGCCGTCCGTGCGGCACATTCCTCGCTCTGGTTGCCGCCGTGCTTGCCAGCACCGCCAGCCCTTCATTCGCGAACGACACCGCGCACCCCACGGTGGTCGAGCTTTTCCAGAGCCAAGGGTGTTCGTCCTGTCCGCCCGCGATCGCCAACATCAACGCCATTGCCGGGCGGCGCGACGTCCTCGCGCTGGTGTTCGCGGTGACCTATTGGGACAGCCTCGGATGGAAGGACACGTTAGCCAAGCCCGAATTTACCGAGCGCCAGCGCGACTTTGCCCGAGCCGGTGGGCGCGGCGGCGTCGCCACACCGCAAACCATCATCAATGGCCGCATCGTCACCAACGGCGGCAATCGCGCCCAATTGATCTCCGCAATCCGCTCCGCGGACCGGGGGGCGTCCGGGCCTTCGATTGACGCCGCCGGCGGACGGGTTCGCATTGGGGCGGGGCAGACCAAGCACAGCGCCACCGTCTGGCTGGTGCGTTATGACCCGAGGCCGGTTAACGTGCCGATCCGGGCCGGCGAGAATGGCGGCCGCACGATTACCCACCGTAACATCGTGCGGACGCTGACCGCCATCGGCCGCTGGAAAGGCGCACCGCTGACCATCGCGGCGCCGCCAAGCCGGGACCCCAATCTGCGCTCGGCCATATTGGTTCAGGACGGCACGGGGGGAGCGATTGTCGCGGCGTCACAGCTTTAGGGTCACCCCAATCTGGCACAACCGCGCCTAGGCGCCCGCCACGATTTTGGCCCACTCTGCTTCGCTCACAACCCGCACGCCGAGCTCGGCCGCCTTCTTCAATTTCGATCCCGCGCCAGGCCCTGCCACCACCAAACCCGTTTTCGCGCTGACCGATCCCGCCGACCGCGCGCCGAGCCATTCGGCCTGGGTCTTGGCTTCATCGCGGCTCATGGTTTCGAGGGTGCCGGTGAAGACGATGGTCTTGCCGGTCCATTCCGTCTCGCGGGCGGTCGAAATGAACGGCTGCGGCCGCACCTCAGACAGCAAATCGTCGAGCACTTCGCGGTTGTGCGGCTCGTGGAAGAAATCGACCAAAGCCTCGGCCACGACCGGCCCGACGCCGTCGACCGCCGACAGTTCGACTTTCGCGCCCTCTCCCGTCGCGACGGTCCGCAGCGCTTCGATGGTGCCGAACGCGCGCATCAAATCCTTGGCGGTGACGATGCCGACGTGGCGGATGCCGAGCGCGAACAGGAACCGCGCCGGCTCGGGCGCACGCCGCGCGTCGATCGAGGCAAACAGATTGTCGACCGATTTCCTCTTCCAGCCCTCGCGCCCGAGCAGCTCTTCGCGATGCTGGTGCAGCCGGAAAATGTCTGCCGGCGAGTGCAGCCAGCTCAGTTCGACGAACTCGACGATGCTTTTCTCGCCTAAGCCATCGATGTCGAGCGCACCGCGGCTGACGAAATGCTTGAGCCGCTCGATGCGCTGCGCCGGGCACACCAGCCCGCCGGTGCAGCGGACATCGACCTCGCCCTCCGCCGCGACCGCTTCGCTGGCGCATTCGGGGCAATGGTCGGGGAACACGTAAGCCGGCCGCTTCTCATCGCCGGTCAGATTCTCGACCACCTGCGGGATAACATCGCCGGCGCGCTGGATGCGCACGCGGTCCCCGACCCGCAGGCCGAGCCGGGCGATCTCGTCGCGATTATGGAGCGTGACATTGGCGACGATCACCCCGCCCACCCCAACCGGCTTCAAGCGCCCCACCGGGGTCAATTTGCCGGTGCGGCCGACCTGGATATCGATCGCTTCCAGCGTGGTCTCGGCTTTCTCGGCGGGGAATTTGTGCGCCAGGCCCCAGCGCGGCGCCCGCGCCACCTGGCCCAACCGTTCCTGCCAGTCGAGCCGATCGACCTTGTAGACCACGCCGTCGATGTCGAACGGCAAATC
>JBDSNQ010000012.1:0-16854 GCA_039915275.1 Sphingomicrobium sp. | reverse complement strand
ACGGTCCGTAATCGAAGCTTTCGCCGGTGATGTTGATATTGTCGCTGTTGAGCACGCCGTGGACAAAGCCGGCCGCGAGGTAGGAGGCGGCGAGGCACGCGGTCGCTCCAGCGACCAGATCGAACAGGCGCAAGGCATTGGCCGATTCCTCTGCCTCGGGCGTCTCGCCATATAGTTGTTCTAGGCAATAACGGACCAGCCGATTGATGTTTTCGGTCTCACCGAAGAAAGCGGGGCGCTGGAAAGTGCCGATGCGGATGTGGCCGTGGCCGAGGCGTGTGAGCACCGCCGAGCGGGTCGGCGAGGGCTCGTCGCCGCGGACCAGATCTTCGCCGGTTTCGAACAGCGCAAAGGTCTTCGAGGTGTTGACGCCGAGCGCTTCGAGCATCTCGGTCGCGAGGACTTCGCGTAACCCGCCCTTGAGCGTCAGGCGGCCGTCGGCGGTGCGGCTGTACGGGGTGGTGCCCGAACCCTTGGTGGCGAGGTCGAGCAGGCGGTTCTGGTCATCGCGGAGCTGGGCGAAGAGAAAGCCGCGGCCGTCGCCGATGTCGGGGTTGTAATGGCGGAATTGGTGGCCGTGGTAGCGCAGGGCGAGCGGCGCCACGAGGTTGTCGGGCAGCGGAGCGAAGCGGCAGAAATGGGCTGCCCAGGCGGCGTCATCGAGATCGCCGAGGCCCACGCGAGCCGCCCAGCGCCGGTTGAGGAAGCGCGGGATCGCCTTGGGGAATCGCGCCGGGGAAACCGGATCGAAGAAATCCGGACCGAGGTCCAGGACCTTCGGATCAGGACGATTGGAAGCGGGCATGCCTCGGCCTCGCACGGGGCGCTCGCCTGAAGCAAGCGCCCCCATGCGGCCCCGATCAATAGCGCGCGGTCAGTTTGAGCGTGATCGTGCGCGGCGCGCCGTAATAGACGGTGCGGATGCTGCCGATGTTGGAGAATTCCTGCGCGTCGGTCTTATAGGCTTTCTTGGTCAGATTGCTGCCGTAGAGACCGAGCGCGAAATGCTTGTTCGCCATTTCGTAGACGATCCGTGCATCGTGCAGCCAATAGCCCTTTTGAAACAGGCCATCGACCACGGTCGTCGTGCCGACCCCGGGGCTGAGGAAGTTGGCGTAGGTGATGACGGTGTTGTCGACCGCGAGCGCGGTGCGCGATTTGTAGCGGGACTGGCCGCCAATCGTGATCGAGCCAGCCGAGCCCAGGTCCGCGGCATATTGCGCGCCGAACCGCATCGTCCATTTCGGTGCGAAAGCCGGGGTCTGGAAGGCGCGACTTCCACCGGGGAAACGATCGTCGGCGAACTCTTTATATTTGGCATCGAGATAGCCCAGCTGGGTGTCGAGGAGCAGGCCAGTCAGCGGCGTCCAATTGGCTTCCAGTTCGGCGCCGCGAATCCGCATCTTGCCGACGTTGAGCACTTTCAGCAGCGGCGTTGGAAGCACAGCAGCCGGGTCGATGTCGCCGATCCGCGCCTGGAAGTCCCGATAGTCGCTGGTGAAGATGGCGCCGTTGAGGCGGACCTGGTTGGCGATCGAGGTTTTGAAGCCGGCCTCGTACGACCAAACCGTCTCTGGCTTATATTTGCTTGTTTCGGCCGCCGAGTTGGCGCGACCGTTGAAGCCGCCCGACTTAAAGCCCTTGGCGGCGCGGGCGTAGACCATGGTGGTCGGATTTACTTGCCAGTCGAGGCTGGCCATGGGCGACCAGTCGCTCCATTTTCCCGTCGGGGGGGCGAAAGCAAAGGTCGCGTTGAAGACGGGCAGCAGGCTATAGAACGTGCTCGTGGTGCGAAAATAGTCCTTGGATTCCTTGGTATAGCGAAGACCGGCAGACAGCCGAACGTCCGGCACGATCGCGTAACTTGCGTTGGCATAGGCGGCATAGCTTTTGGTCGTCAGGTCATCGTCGACCGTGCGCAGGAATCCGCTGTTGAAGAAACCCGGCCCGAGCAAATCGTCGGCATAGGCCTCCTGGTGGGAGCCAACCCTTTCCTTCAAATAATAGAGGCCCGCGACACCGCTTAGCCGCTCGCCGGTGTAGGCTGCCTGGAATTCCTGGCTGAATTGATGCTGGTCAACATTCACCTGGACGTCGCCGACTTCATATTGCGTGGCGTCAATGTCGACAAAATCGCGGGTCTTCAAATTGCGGTAGGCGGTAATCGACTTCAAGGTCAGGGCATTGGTGACGTCGACCGCAGCGGTGCCGGCAAAGCCGTAGTGCCAAAGCTTGGTCGAATTGGGCAGGGTCGGTGTCGTGCGCCCCTTCCAATGGTAGCTATTTCCCGAGTTAACCGGATCCGTCACGACCAGCGTCCCGCCCGAGAAAGTGGTGAGGTTATTGACCGGGCGGCCGACGGCCAGCGCCGCGTCGTCATGGCTATAGTCGGCAGTGAGATCCACGCGCACGGCGCTCGACGGGGTAAAGGCGATCGCGGCACGGCCGCCAATGCTGTCCTTGTCACCATATTCGCGGCCGTCGGCGCTATCCTCGACATAGCCGTCATGTTTTGACCGCACCACGGCGAAACCGGCGGCAACGGTACTGCTGACTGGGCCAGACGCCGCGCCCTTAAGATCGAGCTGATTATAGGATCCCACGGCAATGCTGCCATTGGCGCGGAATGTCTGGCCCGGCCGGCGCGTGACGAATTTGATCGCACCGGCAATGGTGTTCTTGCCGTAAAGCGTCCCTTGCGGACCGCGCAGAACTTCGATCCGCTCGACATCGAGCAGGTCGAGCTGATTGCCGCGAATTCGGCTCAAATAGACGTCGTCGACATAGACCCCGACCGCGGGATCGAAGGTCTGCAGTGCATCGGGCTGACCGATGCCGCGAATGAAGATGTTGGTGGCGTTGGACGAGCCGCGGCCCTGGACGATGTTGAGGTTCGGCACGGCGCCTTGCAGGCCGGTGGTGTCGGTCGCCTGGATGCGGTCAAGCGACCGCTCGCTGAAGGCGGAGATCGACGACGGCACACGCTGGACGTTTTCTTCGGTGCGGCGGGCGGTGACGACGATATCGCTGGTGGCGGTGTCCTGGCCTTCGGCGTCGGCGGCAGCGGTCGCTTCGGGCGCCGGCGGCTGTTCCGCGGCATCGGCATTGGTTTGTTCAACCGACTGGGCCAGAGCCGGGGAAACGGTGAGGGCGATGGCGGCCGCGCCCGTCATCAAGATCGACCGCACGAGCAGTTCAGAACGAATCATGGTTTCTCCCCTTCAGGCGCGGTAGTCCCCACCGCCTGCCTGTCTTCGGGTGCATCATAATGAAAGTTGAACCGACTTTCAACTTAGTTTATTGAGTTCGCATTGGGGGACCGGATTTTGACGATTACCGAGGCAGCGCGCGATCCAGGTACGAAGCGCAATGCGCGCCTTCGCAGCGGCAAATCCGCATCCCCGGCGTCCGCTGCAGCGCGTGGCGATAAGGCCCCGCGTACCGCCCGCGGCGAAAAGACCCTGCGCAAAATTCTCACCGCGGCGATCGAGGAATTCGGCGAGCGCGGCTTTTCGGAAGCGTCGATCGTCGGCATCACCAGCCGCGCCAAAGTCGCGCTCGGCACCTTTTACACCTACTTCGACAGCAAGGAGGAGCTGTTCCAGGCGCTGGTCCGCGACATGTCGGTACAAGTGCGCGATCACGTCGCTCCGGCGTTGAGCGGCACCGGTGACGGGCTCGAACGGGAGCGCCGGGCGCTCGCCGCATTCTTGCGCTTCGCCGCCGAGCATAAGCAGGTCTATCGGATCATCGACGAATCCGAATTCGTCGATCCCGAAGGATTTCGCGCCCATTATGAAACCACAGCGGCGCGGATCGCGGCGCGGCTTGGCGACGCGGCCGCGCGCGGCGAACTGCGCGAGGACGAGTCGGCGCTTGCGCACGAAGTCATCGCCTGGGCGTTGATGGGCGCGAATGTCTTCCTTGGATTGCGCTTCGCGGTGTGGGGCAGCAGCGATCCGGACGAAATCGCGACGATTACCAACCGCTTCATCCGACACGGCCTGGGTGCACGCTGACATGCCAAATGATATCCAAGCAGTGCCCGGCGCAGCATCATGGGCCGATCGCCACTGGACCAGCCGCGACGGCCTCAACCTCTATTATCGCGATTATGCCGGGTCGGCCGAGGCACCGCCATTACTCTGCTTGCACGGCCTGACCCGCAATTCTCGCGACTTTGCGGAGCTCGCCGACCGCTATGCCGGCCGCTTTCGGGTGATCGCGCCGGATTTTCGCGGCCGCGGCATGAGTGACCGCGATCCGGAGCCGGCGCATTATCTGCCGACCATCTACGCCGCCGACATATTGCAATTGCTCGACGAGCTCGAGATTGCCCAGGCGGTGTTTGTCGGAACCTCGCTCGGCGGGCTGGTGACAATGCTGATCGCGGCGATGCAGCCGCAGCGGATCGCGGCGACCATTCTCAACGACGTCGGGCCCGAGCTCGACCAGAGCGGGATCGACCGGATCCGCAACTATGTCGGCAAAGCGGTCCGTTTCCGCGACTGGGACGAGGCCGCGCAGTATATCTCCGGGGTCAGCCGCGGCCTGCCGGCCTCGAACAGCCACGACGACTGGGTGCGCGCGGCGCGGCGCGTGGGCAGGCAAGACGGTGACGGCATCATCTTCGACTATGACAACGCGATCGCCGAGCCGTTCAACCAGCGCAATGACGGCGCCGCCCCGGCGTTCGACTTGTGGCCGCTGTACAAGAAGCTCGACGGCGCGCCGCTGTTGATCATCCGCGGCGAGCTCAGCGATTTGCTGACACCGTCGGCGGCGCATGCGATGGTCGAGGCGCATTCGGATGCCGAGCTGGTGACGGTGCCTGGCGTCGGCCACGCGCCCGAGCTTAACGAGCCCGAAGCGGTCGCCGCGATCGACCAACTGCTGCACAGAATCGCCCCAACCGCTTAGTCTCGAATTATGGGGAACCGTCGCGCAAGCGCTTGGCGAGGGCGGCCGCTTTGGCTGAGCCGCGGGTCGCGATGAAGAGCGTGTCGTCGCCGCTGATCGTTCCGACTACGTCCGGCAGCTCGGCCTGGTCGAGCGCGACGCCGATCACATGCGCGAGGCCGGGCGGGGTTCTGATGACCACCAGATTGCTGGCCGGCTCGATCGAGCGGGCCCATTCGGCGACGAGGCCGGAAAGACGCCGCCCGGCCCAGTCGCTGTCGCCGAGCGTTTCGGGCAGGGCATAACTGACCGCGCCGCTTTTGCGGATCTTGACCGCGCCCAATTGGTCGAGGTCGCGCGAGACCGTCGCCTGGGTGACCGCGAATCCCTGATCGCGAAGCCTGGCCACGAGCTCGTCCTGGCTGGTCAATGCGCCCGAGCGGATCAACTCCGCAACCGCTCGGCGGCGGCGGACCTGGGTCCCGCTCACGGTTTGATCGCTCGTCATATTCATGCACCATGTTGCATAATTATTCAAACTTGTGAATAGGGGCGCGATCGTGATTCGGACAGCCATCCTCGGCGCCTCCGGCTATGTCGGCGGCGAACTTCTGCGGCTTTGTGCTGGCCACCCCGACCTGCGCCCGGCGAAACTGTTCGGCGACAGCCGGGCGGGTGAGGCCGTGGCCGCCGTTCACCCGCACCTTGCCCTCGCCTATCCGGACATGGCGATCGAGCGCTTCGACCATGCCATTCTCGACAGGATCGACCTGGTCTTCGCCGCCTTGCCACATGGCCAATCGCAGACAATCGCTGGCGCCATAATCGAGCGCGGCATTCCTTTCGTCGACCTCGGCGCCGATTTCCGGTTGGCCGACCCGGCTGACTACGCCCAATGGTATGGCAGCGCGCACGTCGCGCCCGAGCTGCTCAAGTGCTTCGTTTACGGCATTCCGGAGATCAATCGGGAAGCAATTCGAGACGCCAAAGCCGTCGCCGCGGCGGGATGCTATCCGACGGCCGCGATCCTGGCTTTGAAGCCGCTGGTCGATGCCGGGCTGGTCAAGCAAGGGAGCGTGATCGTCGATGCGGCGTCAGGCACCAGCGGCGCCGGCCGCGCGGCGTCGGAAGCGACCGCGTTCAACGCGGTCAGCGGGAGCCTCAGCGCCTACGCACTGCTCAATCATCGCCACACGGCGGAGATGGAGCAGGAACTCGGTCCCGGCATATTATTCACGCCCCATTTGGCGCCGATGGCGCGCGGAATCCTCGCCACTTGTCATGCCGAGGCGGCGCGGGCGATGGATCCCGACGAGCCGCTCGAGTTGCTGCGTGCAGCCTATGCCGGTGAGCCGTTCATTGCCGTGATCGACGGCGCTCCGGCGACCAAATGGACGGCGGGATCGAACGCGGCCCAGCTGACCGCCCGCTTCGACCCGCGCACCGGCCGCCTGCTGGCGATCGCGGCACTCGACAACCTCGGCAAGGGCGCGGCCGGGCAGATGATTCAATGCGCCAATCTGATGCTTGGCCTCGACGAGACAAGCGGACTGTCGACGTGCGGGGTGTATCCATGAGCGTGACCGCGGCAGAGGGGTTCGTCGCGGCGGGATGCCACGCCGGGATCAAGCGGCGGCGCTTCGATATGGCGCTGCTCGCGACCGACGACGGCCGTCCGGTGCCGACGGCGGCTGTGTTCACGCAGAACAAGTTTGTCGCGCCGCCCGTTGAGCTCGATCGCGCGACGCTCGCGGCCAACGGCGGCAAGGCGGCGGCGGTGATCGTCAATTCGGGCAATGCCAATGCCGGAACCGGCAAGGCTGGATATAAGGACGCCCAGCTGATGGCCGCGGCCACTGGAGACGCGCTTCAGATCGCGAACTCGCATGTGCTGGTGTGTTCGACCGGGATCATCGGCATGCCGCTGCCGATGGAGCCGATCCTCGCCGCGGTGCCACGGCTGGCGCACAAACTGTCGCGGAGCGGGGCCGACGATGCGGCGCGCGGTATCCTTACCACCGACCACCGGACCAAGCAGGTGGTGGTCGCGGAATCGACCTTCACCATCGGCGGGATGGCCAAGGGCTGCGGGATGATCGCCCCCAATATGGCGACCATGCTCGCCTTCCTGACGACCGACGCCGAGGTGCCGCTGGACATCATGCAGCGCCTGTTGCGGGAAGCGACTGCGGCGACCTTCAACACGTTGAATGTCGACGGCGCGACGTCGACCAACGACACCGTGCTGCTGATGGCCTCGGGCCGCCGCGGGCCGGCCGATGCCGATGAGTTCGCCACCGCGCTTCACCGCGCGTGTGAGGAATTGACGCTGCTGATGGCGCGCGATGCCGAGGGCGTGACGCGGCTGGTGCGGTTGACCGTCAGCGGGGCGGCGAGCGACGCCGAAGCGCGCGCCGCAGCCAAGGCGATCGCCGAGAACAATCTGGTCAAGTGCAGCTGGCACGGCAGCGACCCCTATTGGGGCCGACTGCTCGCCGCCGCGGGATCGGCCGGGGTGGCGTTTGAGACCGAGCGCACGCGTGTTTCCTACGGCGGCGTCCTGGTTGCCAAGGCTGGGGTCGGGGTGGCGCACGACGATGCGGCGCTTGGGCTCCACATGGCGCAGGACGAAATCGCAATCGAGGTCGCGCTCGGCCTCGGGAGCGGCGTGGCACAAATGATCGGGATCGACCTCGGGCCGGGCTACATCAAAGAGAATAGCAAGACGTCATGAGTCCCGACCAAACTGCACGGGTGCTGGTCGAGGCGCTGCCCTACATCCGCCAGTTCGCCGGCAAGTCGGTGGTGGTCAAGCTCGGCGGATCGTCGATCGACCAGCAGGCGCTCGACCGCGCGCTGGCCCAGGACATCCTCCTGCTGCGCAGTGTCGGCGTGCGCTGCATCCTGGTCCATGGCGGCGGGCCGCAGGTCGATGCGATGCTGCGGCGCGTCGGCAAGGAACCGCAGTTCGAGAGCGGGCTGCGCGTCACCGACGCCGAAACGCTGGAAATCGTGCGCATGGTGCTGATCGGCAAGATCAACCGCGACCTCGTCCGGACGATCAATCGCGAAGCCGGCGACAATCCGGTGGCGATCGGCGTGGCCGGGGAGGACGCGGGCCTACTGACGGTCAAGCCGCTTGATTCGGCGCTGGGCTTCGTCGGCAGCGTGACCGAGGTGCGGGCGTCGCTGATCGACCGCTTGCTCGACGACGGACTGACGCCGGTGGTGTCGACTGTCGGCGGCGATGCCAGCGGGCAGCCGTTCAATGTCAACGCCGATGACGCGGCGCGTGCGATCGCGGTCGCGATGGGGGCGGAGAAACTGGTTTACCTGACCGCCGCGCCGGGCCTGCTCGAGGATATCGACGACCCCACTTCGCTGGTGCCGCGGATGACCCCGGCCGAGCTTCGTGCGCGGCTCGATTCAGGGACGGTCGGGGCCGGCATGATCCCCAAGCTTCGCGCCTGCGCCGAGGCGGTCGAGGGCGGGGTCGGCAGCGCGCACATCATCGACGGGCGGGTGGCGCACGCGCTGCTGATCGAGCTGCTGACCGACCAGGGCGTCGGCACGATGATCGAGCCGGAGGCGCGCGCGTGAAAGACCTCCTCACCATTCGCGACCTCGCGCGGGCCGACCTCGAGCAAATCCTGGCTCTGTCCGGCAATCCGCCGGCGAAACAGCCGCTCTCTGGCAAGGGCATCGCACTGTATTTCGAGAAGCCAAGCGCGCGGACACGTAATTCGATGGAAATGGCCGCGGTACAATTGGGCGCGCACCCGGTCTATTTGCAGCGCGACGAGCTGGGCATCGGCACGCGCGAGAGTGCCGCCGATGTCGCCCGCACTTTGGCTTGCTATCATTCGGTGATTGCCGCTCGGGTCATGGACCATGCGGTGCTCGACGAGATGGCGGCGGCGACCGCGACGCCCATACTCAATATGCTGTCCGACAGCGACCATCCGCTGCAGGCGCTGGCCGACATGCTGACCATCCAGCAGCTCCTCGGGCGCATCGAGGGCGCGCGCATCGCGTTTGTCGGCGAGGCCAATAATGTCGCGCGCTCGCTGGCCGAGGCGTGCAGCCTGCTTGGCGCCGAGCTGACGATCGCGAGCCCGGCCGGTTATGGCTTCGACGCGCCGCTAGCGGGTGTGCGGCAGGTCGAGGATCCAGCCGAAGCCGTCATTGGCGCCGACGTGGTCTATGCCGATGTCTGGGTGTCGATGGGCCAGGATGCCGAAGCTGACGCCCGCAGCCGCGCGTTCGTCGACCACATCGTCGATGCCAGACTGATGGCTCGGTCGAACAATGCCTGGTTCATGCACTGCCTGCCGGCGCGGCGCGGGGAAGAGGTTGCGGGCGAGATTATCGACGGCCCGCGATCAGCGGTATGGCGGCAGGCGGAGAATCGCATGCACAGCGCGCGCGGGGCTCTGTTGTGGATGACCGGAGCGGCATGAAACTATGACCAGCAAGCGCAAGAAAGTGGTGCTCGCTTATTCGGGCGGGCTCGACACTTCGATCATTTTGAAATGGTTGCAGACCGAGCTCGACGCCGAAGTGGTGACCTTCACCGCCGACATCGGCCAGGGCGAGGAAGTCGCGCCGGCGCGGGCCAAGGCCGAGCTGCTGGGTGTCAAACCCGAGAACATCTTCATCGAGGATTTGCGCGAGGAGTTCGTGCGCGACTTCGTCTTCCCGATGTTCCGCGCCAACACGGTGTACGAAGGCCAGTATCTGCTCGGCACGGCGATTGCCCGGCCCTTGATCGCCAAGCGCCAGATCGAAATTGCGCGGGCGGTCGGCGCCGACGCGGTCTGTCATGGCGCGACCGGCAAGGGCAACGATCAGGTGCGGTTCGAGCTGGGCTATTATGCGCTGCAGCCCGACATCGAAGTGATCGCGCCGTGGCGCATGTGGGACTTCACTGGTCGTGAGCAATTGATCGACTTCGCCGAAAAACATCAGATCCCGATCGCCAAGGACAAGCGCGGCGATGCGCCCTTCTCGATCGACGCCAATCTGTTGCACTCGTCGTCCGAAGGCAAGGTGCTCGAGGACCCGGCGGCCGCGGCTCCGGAATATGTTCACCAGCGGACGATTTCGCCCGAGGACGCGCCTGACCAAGCGACGGTCATCACGATCGACTTCCTGGCCGGCGACCCGGTGGCGATCGACGGCGAGGCGCTGTCACCGGCGACGCTGCTGGCGCGGCTTAACGGCCTCGGCCACGAAAATGGCATCGGCCGGCTCGACCTGGTCGAGAGCCGCTTCGTCGGGATGAAGTCGCGCGGGGTTTACGAGACTCCTGGCGGCACGATCCTGCTGGCCGCGCACCGCGGGATCGAATCGATCACGCTCGACGGCGGCGCGATGCACCTCAAGGACGAGCTGATGCCGCGCTACGCAAGCCTCATATACAACGGCTTCTGGTTCGCGCCGGAGCGGGCGATGCTCCAGGCGCTGATCGACACCAGCCAGGAGCATGTCAGCGGCCGGGTGACGGTCAAGCTCTACAAGGGCAATGCGACCGTGATCGGGCGGGCGAGCCCCAATTCGCTCTACAGCCAGGATCTGGTGACCTTCGAGGAGGATAGCGGCGGTTATGATCAGCGCGACGCCGACGGCTTCATCCGTCTGAACGCCCTGCGGCTGCGCATCGCCGCCCAGCGCGAGCGCCGCAATTCTGGAAAGTGAGTGGAGGCCCGAGCCGGAATCGAACCGGCGTGCGAGGATTTGCAGTCCTCTACGTAACCACTCCGCCATCGGGCCACGGCGGGCCATGTCCCCGACATCGCGCCCGGGGTCAAGCAGGGACCGCCTTTCAAATTCGACCAATGGCGGTTGGCGCGGTGCCTGCGTGTCGATAAGAGCAGCCCCTTCGACGGCGCCTGCGGTTTCGCCCAGGACAGGCTTGCATCCAAGGTGTATTAGCGGCATATAACAGCTATGACAGTCCAGGTCGCCATTCCCGACTTCGCCGCCGCCCGGCGGACGATGCTTGAGAGCCAGTTACGCCCCGAAGGCGTGACCGACGCCGCCGTGCTGGCGGCGATGGACGGGGTCCGGCGCGAGCGATTCGTGCCGGAGCAGTCCTATGCGACGGCTTATGCCGACCGCTCGCTGGCGCTCGGCGGCGGCCGTTTTCTCGTTGCGCCCGCTGTGCTTGGCAAGCTGCTGACCGAGATGGCGCCTCGGGCCGGCGAGCGGGCGCTCGTGATCGGTGGGGCAAGCGGATATTCGGCGGCGGTGCTGGCGGCGATGGGCTGCAAAGTCATCGCGCTCGAAAGCTCGGCGGATCTTGCTGCGCAGGCACGGGAGCTTGGCGCGACCGTGGTCGAAGGAGCGCTTGACGCGGGCCACGCGGCCGCTGCGCCGTACGATCTCATCCTGGTCGATGGCGCGGTGGAGTATCTGCCGGACCCGATCATCCAGCAATTGAACGACGGCGGCCGGCTGGGAACGGCCCTGATCGACGATGGCGTCACGCGCCTGATCGTCGGCCAGAAAATCGCCGGCGCCTTCGGTTATCTGTCGATCGCCGATGCCGGGGTCGCCGCGCTGCCCGGTTTCGCGCGGCCGCGGTCCTTCACATTCGAAAGGTGACGATAGTGTTGCGTAAGTTTGCAATGGGGTCGCTGGTGGCGGCGTTGATGGCGGGAACGGCGTCGGCCGACACGCTGCGCGAGGCGCTGGTTTCGACCTACCAGTCCAACCCGACGATTACCGGGCAGCGCGAGGGCTTGCGCGCCACCGACGCCAACGTCGCCATTGCCCGCGCCGCCGGCCGGCCGCAGATCAGCGCCACCGCAGGCATCAACCGCGACCTGACCCGAAGCGGCATCCTGGATGTCGGCAGCAA
Organism: Sphingomicrobium sp.; assembly: GCA_039915275.1. Lineage (GTDB taxonomy): Bacteria > Pseudomonadota > Alphaproteobacteria > Sphingomonadales > Sphingomonadaceae > Sphingomicrobium. Next base: position 5,093 of record JBDSNQ010000012.1, on the reverse strand, counting down.
AGGCCCCAATCTGTCGGTCGGTGCCGACTTGAGTTACCCATTGTTCAACGGCGGCAGCGTCAAGAATAACATCCGCGCCGCCAAAACCCGGGTCGAGGCCGGACGCGCGACCCTGAGGGCGGTCGAGGGCGACGTCTTTACCGAGGCCGTTTCCGCCTACATGGACGTCATCCGCGACCGCGCGATCGTCGAACTGAACGCCAATAACGTCCAGGTGCTGACGACCAACCTCGAAGCCTCCCGCGACCGCTTCGAGATTGGCGATCTGACGCGGACCGATGTCGCCCAGTCCGAAGCCCGGTTGCAGCTTGGCAAGGCGCTGTTGGCGACGTCGCAAGGCCGGACCGCGGGCAGCGAAGAGAATTACCGGCGGGTGATCGGCCACCGTCCGGGCGTGCTGGCCCCGCCGCCGCCGCTGCCGCCGCTTCCGGCGACACCAGATGAAGCGACGCGGATCGCCCTTGCCAACAATCCTGACCTTATCGCCATCACCCGGCAGGCCGCGGCCGCCGGCTTCGACGTGCGAGTCGCCCAAGCCGGACGGCTGCCGACCGTGTCGAGCGTGGTCAGCGGCACTTATGTCGATGCGCTGGGCGGCAATTCTGGGCCCCTGTCGAGTAGCGGAACGCAGACCAGTGCGGGACTCAACGCCCGCATCCCGCTGTTCCAGGGCGGGCTGCCGGCGGCGCGGATCCGCTCGGCCCAGGCGCTGGAAGGCCAGTTGATGGAGCAATCGATCGCGACCGAGCGGGCGGTGGTCTCGACCACGCGCTCGGCGTTCGCGACCTATCGGGCGGCGCAGAACGCCATCGCTTCCAACGACGTCGCCGTCCAGGCCAATGAGCTGGCGCTGGAAGGCGCACGCGCCGAGCGCAGCGTCGGCACGCGCACGGTGCTCGACGTGCTCAACGCCGAGCAGGAGTTGCTCAATGCGCAGGTCGCGCTGGTGACCGCCCGCCGCGATGCCTATGTCGCCGGTTTCCAGCTTCTGAACGCGATGGGTCAGGCCGAAGCGGCCGATCTCGGGCTCGAGGGCGGGCCACTTTACGATCCGCTCGGCAATTATCGGCGCACCGCGGACAATTGGAGCGATTGGTCCAATGATCCACGCCATCAGCCGGTCGCGACCCGCACCGTCACGCCCGACGAAGAAGCGCCGCTTCCGCAAGGGGTGACACCGCCGTCGCAATAAGCGATAGCATTTCGACCATGCAGTCCCCCGGCCGCGAACCCTCGATGGAAGACATACTGGCGTCGATCAAGAAAGTGATCGCCGAGGAGAAGGACTTGCGCGTCGCCGCGCCCCCCGCACCGGAACCGCAGCAGGATATGCTTCCCGAGGACAGTGACGACGAAGTGCTTGAGCTCGACGAGCCGCTGTCCTCGCCGGTCGATCTTGGGCCGCCGTTGATCGACGAAGCGGTCGCGGACAGCAGCCGCCATTCGCTGGAGACGCTCTCGACCATCGCCGCCTCGGCTCCGGCGCCGCCGCCGATCAATCCGCTCGAGGATATGATTCGAGAGTTGCTGCGGCCGATCCTCAAGCAATGGCTCGACGACCATCTGCCGGGGATCGTCGACGAGCATGTCAAACGCGAGATCACGCGCATCACCGGGCGGCCGCTGTAGCGCCGAGGTTGAACCGGTCCGCCACCGCCGCTACCCGCCCGGCATGAGCGACCTCGCCAAAACCTTCGAACCCGGCCCGATCGAGCAGCGCTGGTACCAGCATTGGGAGACGCGCGGACTGTTCCGGCCCGAGCGGGGCGAGGCGACCCCGTGGACCATCGTCATGCCGCCGCCCAACGTCACCGGCAGCCTGCACATCGGCCATGCGCTCGACATCACACTTCAGGATATTCTTACCCGCCACGCCCGCATGAAGGGCAAGGACGCTTTGTGGGTGGTCGGCACCGACCATGCCGGAATCGCCACTCAGATGGTGGTCGAGCGCCAGCTCGAGGAGCGGCAGGACAAGCGCACGAATTATAGCCGCGAGGACTTCGTCGCCAAGGTCTGGGAGTGGAAGACAGAGAGCGGCGGGGCGATCACGCGGCAGCTGCGGCGGTTGGGCGCGTCGTGCGACTGGGCCAATGAGCGTTTCACCATGGACGACGGTTTCCGCCGCGCGGTGACGCATGCGTTCGTCGAACTCCACAAGCGCGGGCTCGTGTATCGCGACAAAAGGCTGGTCAATTGGGATCCCAAATTCCAGACCGCGATCAGCGATCTCGAAGTCGAGACGCGCGAGGTGCAGGGCAAATTCTGGCACATCCGCTATCCGCTGGCGGATGGATCGGGTCATGTCAGCGTGGCGACCACGCGGCCGGAGACGATGCTCGCCGACATGGCGGTCGCGGTTCACCCCACCGACAAGCGCTACACGAAGCTGGTCGGCAAAGAGGTCCGCCTTCCGATCACCGGGCGGCTAATCCCAATTGTGGCGGACGAGCATGCCGACCCCGAGCTGGGCAGCGGCGCGGTCAAGATCACGCCGGGGCATGATTTCAACGATTTCGAGGTCGGCAAACGCGCCGGGTTCAAAGCCGCCGAGATGCTCAACATGTTCGATGGGCAGGCGCGGTTGTTGCAGACCGGCGACGGGTTGATCCCGGGGGAGTTGGTTGGGCTTGATCGCTTCGAAGCGCGGTTACGCGTGGTCGAAATGCTTGAGGCGGCAGGCGCGCTGGTCAAGGTCGAGGACCGCGTCATCGCGACCCCTTACGGCGACCGCTCGGGCGTGGTCATCGAGCCGTGGCTGACCGACCAATGGTATGTCGACGCCGCGACGCTGGTGAAACCGGTGATCGACGCGACCCGCTCGGGCGCGATCAAGATCGTCCCCGAAACGTGGAAGAAAACCTGGTTCAACTGGCTCGAGAATATCCAGCCGTGGTGCGTCTCGCGGCAATTATGGTGGGGGCACCGCATACCGGCGTGGTTCGACGATGACGACAACATTTTCGTCGCCGAAACCGAGGAAGAAGCGCGCCGCGAGGCGGGCGACCGCCCGCTGCAACAGGACGAGGACGTACTCGACACGTGGTTCTCGTCGGCTTTGTGGCCGTTCGGGACGCTGGGCTGGCCCGAACAGACCCCCGACCTCGCCCGCCACTACCCCAATGACGTGCTGATCTCGGGCTTCGACATCCTGTTTTTCTGGGATGCGCGGATGGCGATGATGGGGGAGGAACTGACCAAGCAGGCGCCGTGGAGGACGCTTTACCTGCACGGGCTGGTCCGCGACGCGCACGGGCAGAAGATGTCCAAGTCGAAGGGCAATACGGTCGATCCGCTGGGGCTGGTCGACAAATATGGCGCCGACGCGTTGCGCTTCACCATGTCGGCGATGGAAAGCCAGGGCCGCGACATCAAACTGGATGAGAAAAGGGTCGAGGGCTACCGTAACTTCGCCACCAAGCTGTGGAACGCCGCGCGCTTCCTGCAGATGAACGGGGTCGGGGCGAGCGCGAGTATCGCCGCGCCCGAGGCCAAGCTGCCGGTCAACCGCTGGATCATCGGCGAAGTGGTCGCGACGCTGGCCAAGCTCGACAAGGCGTTTGCCGACCTGCGCTTCGACGACATGGCCAACGCCATCTACCACTTCGTGTGGGACAGCTTTTGCGACTGGTACGTCGAGCTGGTGAAGGGCGCGTTCGACGCGGAGACCAAGGCCGTCGCCGCCTGGGCGTTCGACGAGATATTGGTCATGCTCCACCCGTTCATGCCGTTCGTCACCGAGGAATTGTGGGGCGCGATGGGGGAGCGGCCGTATGAGCTGATCGTCGCCAAATGGCCGGCGCCCGAAGCCAAGGTAGATAAATCGGCCAAAGCCGAGATCGACTGGCTGATCGTATTCATTGGCGAAGTGCGCGGCATGCGGGCCGAACTCAACGTGCCGTGGAGCGCGACGCTCCAGCCGCTGGTAATCGGCGGGTCGGCCGAGCAAGTTCAGCGGCTTACTGGCCAGGCGTCGACGCTGGCGCGGATGGCCAAGATTGGCTCGGCGCGGGTCGCAGATTCGGCGCCCGAGGGTTCGGCGCAAATCGGAGTGAGCGGCGTGACCTACGCCTTTGACCTGGCCGGGCATATCGATCTCGACGCCGAACGCGCGCGCCTATCGAAAGCGCTCGCGGCTGCAGAAAAGGACCGCGACGGCCTCGCAGCGCGGCTCGGGAACGCCGCGTTCACCGAGCGGGCCAAGCCCGAAGCGGTGGACAAGGCGCGCGCCGATCACGCTGAGCGCGTCGCCGAAGCCGAGCGGTTGGGTGCGGCGTTGGCGCGGCTGGGGTAAGGGAGCAGGATGAGCCAGCCCAGTTTCCCTTCCCTGCGCATGCGCCGCGGCCGCTCGAGCCCTTGGATGCGCGACATGCTTGCCGAGCATCGGCTGCATCCGAGCGACCTCATCTGGCCGCTGTTCGTGTGCGAGGGGAAGTATTGCGAGGAGCCGATCGCCTCACTGCCGGGGGTCAGCCGGTGGAGCGTCGACCGGCTGGCCGGCAAGGCGCGGGAAGCGGCGGCGCTGGGCATTCCGTGCATTGCTTTGTTCCCCAACACGCCCGAGGCCTTGCGTACCGAGGACGCCGGCGAGGCGCTCAATCCCGACAACCTCATTTGTCGTGCGATCAAGGCGATCAAGGATGCGGTGCCCGAGATCGGCGTGCTGACCGATGTCGCGCTCGACCCTTATACCAGCCACGGCCACGACGGGCTGACCGACGTGACTGGTAATGTGATCAACGACGACACGGTCGCGGTGCTGGCCGAGCAGGCGCTGGTCCAGGCGGCGGCGGGGGCCGATATTGTCGCTCCGTCGGATATGATGGACGGGCGCGTTGGCGCGATCCGGGCCGCGCTCGAGGCGGCCGGCCATCACGACGTCGCGATCATGGCTTATACCGCCAAATATGCGTCGGCCTTCTACGGGCCGTTTCGCGACGCGGTCGGTTCGGCGGGGCGGTTGAAAGGCGACAAGCGCGGCTATCAGATGGATCCGGCCAACGGCGCCGAGGCGCTGCGCGAAGTCGCGCTCGATTTGGCCGAAGGAGCGGACATGGTGATGGTCAAGCCCGGCCTCGCCTATCTCGACGTGC
>JBDSNQ010000146.1:0-4743 GCA_039915275.1 Sphingomicrobium sp. | reverse complement strand
GCTGGCGGATGTATGGAATGATGGGCTCGACGTTTGCCACTGTCGCACTGGCGATTTGGGCGCTGGTCGACGTCGTCGGGAGCGTCGCTTAGGCGGCCGCCAGCACCGCGTCGCCGACATAGGGATTGGTCGCGCGCTCGTGGCCGAAGGTCGACGTCGGCCCGTGGCCCGGAATGAAGGCGGTGTCGCCGCCCATCGGCCACAGCCGCGTGGTGATCGACCGGATCAGCGCCTGCTGGTCGCCCTTGGGGAAGTCCCAACGGCCGACCGATCCCTTGAACAGCACGTCGCCGACAATCGCCAGCTTCGATTCTGGGTGGTGGAAGACGACATGGCCGGGCGTGTGGCCGGGGCAATGGCGCACATCGAAAGTGAGCTTGCCGAGGGTCGCCTGGTCGCCATCGACCAGCCAGCGGTCGGGCGTGAATGGCTGGCCGGCGATGCCGTAGCGGGCGCCGTCTTCCTTGAGCTGCGAGATCCAGAAAATGTCGTCCTCATGCGGCCCTTCGATCGGCACCCCGAGTTCCTCGGCGAAGATCCCCGCCGATCCACAATGATCGATGTGGCCGTGGGTCAGCAGGATCTTCTCGATCGTGACCCCGGCCTGAGCCGCGGCGGCCTTTAACTTGGGCAAGTCCCCGCCGGGATCGACGAACGCGCCGGCCATGGTCTCGGTGCACCAGATGAGGCTGCAATTCTGCTGCAGCGGCGTGACCGGAATGATCGCCGCGCGAAGCGGAGGTTCGCTCATTTGGCCGGTTCGAGCACCGCCATCGACGGCGGCTGGTCTTTCATCGACGCCGCAACAGCTTCGGCCTGGCGCAGGGCCCTCAATACGTTGCCGCCAGCGAGCTTGGCGAGATTTTCGTCCGACCAGCCCCGCCGGATCAGTTCGGCGAAGAGGTTCGGATAATCCTCCACGCCGCCAAGACCCTCAACGGTCCAGTCGATACCGTCGAAATCGCCGCCGATCCCGACGTAGTCGTAACCTGCGACCTTGACGATGTGCTCGATGTTATCGGCGACTGTCGATATGGTAACGGCGGGCCTCGGGTGCGCTGTCTCCCAGGCCTTCAATGCTGCTTCGACTTCCGTTTTGCTGTTGCGGTGGAAGGATTTCAGCCGTGCTTCTTCCGCATCTTTCTCGGCGGAGTAGCGCCACAGGGCTTCGGAAATGAACTCCGGCACGAAATTGACCATGATGACGCCCCGGTTGGCTGGGAGGAGGCGCAGGACGTCGTCGGGAACGTTGCGTGCATGGGAAACGAGCCATCCGGCGGAAGAATGGGAAAAGATTACCGGCGCGCGCGACGCCGTCATCGCATCCTTCGCCGTTTCCGGTGAAACGTGGCTCAAGTCGATTAGCATCCCGAGGCGGTTCATCTCCTGCACCACGGTCACGCCGAACGGGCTGAGTCCGTCATATTTGGGATCGTCGGTGGCGCTGTCGGCCCATTCGGTGGTCTGGTTGTGGGTCAGCGTCATATAGCGCGCGCCGAGACGGTAGAATAAGCGCAGCGCCGCCAGGCTGCCGCCGATCTGGCGCCCGCCTTCGATCCCGATCAGCGAGGCCACTCGACCAGCCTTGTGGATTCGGACCACGTCGTCGGCGGTGTAGGCTTGCTCGAGGTCGCGCGGGTAGGCGGCGATCATCCGCTCGACGATGTCGATCTGCTCGATGGTCTTGCGGATTGCTTCGTCGCCGGTGATCGCGCCGTCGATATAGACCGACCAGAATTGCGCGCCGACTCGACCCGAATGGAGCCGCGCCATGTCGGTCATCAACGGATGGTCGGTCCAGCCCGCAGTGCCGCTGGCGAGATTGGCCACGCTATACTTGTGCGATTCGGCGAGCTGCTCGGCGATGTCGTTGTGGCCGTCGATCAGCGGGGTGCGCTTCAAGATGCGGTCGATCCGCGCCTGAACCTTGGGATCGATCGGCTGCGCCTGCGCGCTGGTGGAGATCAACAGCGCAAGCGCCAGCGAAGTATGGATCAATGTTCTCATGCCCGTCGATTACGGGGTGAGGGCCAGCCGCGCAATCGCGGGGCTTGCCGTCGCCCATCGGGACGTGATTAAGGTTAGCAATGTCCGATCCCCGACAGTCCGCCGACCTGATGGAAACGATGCGCTTCGATCCCGACGAGGGCATTCTCGACATTGACCAGCATCTCGACCGGCTGATGCGCTCGGCCGAGGCGCTGGGTTTCGACTTCGACCGCCACGCCGCCCGCAACGAGCTTCAAGCGGCAACCTTCGGGCGCAAGCGGCCGGCCACCGCGCGGCTGTTGCTGTCGCCGACCGGGACCATGGCGATCGAGGTTCGAGCCGAGGATTAGCTTCAGGCAGCGAGCGGAAAGCGCAGCAGGCGGTCGGAGACCGGCACCAAAGCCGCGGCGCCGCTGCCGACTTGCTTCATGATTTCGGGATGGGTGGCGTCGAGGCCCCCGGTGAGCGAGCCGAACGCGGGCAGGATGAGCTTGGTCGCCGAAACCACGAAACAGCGCCGCGACACGTTGCGGCCTTTGAGGTGCATCCGCAGCTTGGGGTGATAATGGCCCGACATTTCGGGACGCGGGTCGTCGCGCACCGCTTCGTGGCGCAGGACGATGCCGGCGACTTCCAGCTCGTTGGCGATCCTACCGCCGCAATGGTCCGAGAATCCCGGGTCATGGTTGCCGACGATCCACACCCAGTCGAGCATCGACGTCATCCGCAGCAACAATTCCCGAGCGGCAGCGGGCAGGCGATCGCATCCGAAGCGGTCGTGGAAACTGTCGCCGAGGCAATAGAGCCGGGTGGCGCCGGTGCGCTCGACTTCGCCGGCAAGCGCGGTCAGCGTCGCGTGCGAATCGTACGGCGGCAGGAACTGCCCCAACCGCGCGAACCAGCTCGCTTTCTCGAGGTGCAGGTCGGCGACCAGCAGCGCCTGCTGCGCTGGCCAGTAAAGCGCGCCATCGCCCGCCGCCTCGAAACTTTCACCCGCGAACGAAAAGGGAACCATGGGACCGTTAGAGCCGATAACCGGCCTTATTCCAAGACGCTTGGATAATGATCGCGCAGCGAGCGCACGCGTCGCTCTGGACGACGCCACAAAGCCGGTCCAGTCTCGCTGCCGAAACAGATTCGATTTGGGGGAAAAACATGACGAGTTTTGGACGGATTCTGCTGGACGGCACCGCCGCTGCGTTAATCGCAACCGCCGCGGCCGCTGCTCCCGGCGACCGGGGACGCGACAAGGTCGCCGTCGCGATTCGCCAGGGCCACGATGCGTCGATCGAGCGGCTGCGGCAGTGGATCGCGCTGCCGACCATCGCCAACATGAATATCAATCACCGCGAGGGCGCCGAATAGATGAAGAAGCTCGCGCTCGATGCGGGCTTCCAACAAGCGCGGGTGGTTGCGACCGACGGCGTGCCGGGCGTGTTCGCCACCCTCGATGCGGGCGCCAAGCACACGCTCGCGCTCTATTTCATGTACGACGTCAAGCATTACGACCCGGCGGAATGGTCGTCGCCGCCGCTCGAGGGGCGGATCGTCGACCGCCCGGGCGAAGGCAAGGCCATGATCGGCCGCGGCGCGGTCAACCAGAAGGGCCCCGAAACCGCATTCCTGGCCGCGCTGCACGCGTTCAAGGCCGCGGGCGTCAAGTTGCCGGTCAACCTGGTTCTCGTCGCCGAGGGCGAGGAAGAGATTGCGTCGCCCCATTTCTCGCAGATCGTCAATCAGCCCGACGTCAGCGCGGCGCTCAAGAAAGCGGTCGGGGTGATCATTCCCTCGAGCGGGCAATCAATCGAGGGCTCGACCACCTTGCTGCTCGGCGCTAAGGGCGCGGTCGAAATCCAATTGGTGTCGAGCGGCGCCAAATGGGGGCGGGGTCCCGTCAAGGACATCCACTCCAGCCTGATGGCCAATGTCGACAGCCCGGTCTGGCATTTGGTCAAAGCGCTCGGCACGCTGGTCGCGGACGATGGTCACACGCCCGCGATCGACGGCTGGTTCGAACATGTGCAACCGCTGACCGCCCGCCAGAAAGAACTGATCGCGGCCGATGTCGCCTCCTCCAATGAGGCCGACGACATGAAGGTGCTGGGGATCAAGCATTGGTACAAGGACGAGGATTATCTCACCGCGACCTATCGCCTGGCGTCGCAGCCGACGGTCAATATCCAGGGCCTGGTTAGCGGTTACATGGGGCCCGGCGGCAAGACCGTCCTGCCGGGACGGGCCGAGGCCAAGCTCGACCTGCGGCTGGTTCCCGACATGACCAAGGACGAAGCGGTCTCGAAGCTCAAGGCGCATCTCGCCAAGCGCGGTTTCGGTGACATCGACGTGATCGTCAGCGGCGGTTACGGCCCGACCCAGACCGACGAGAACAGCCCGCTGATCAAGGCCGAGCAGGCGACCCTCGCTTCGGCCAAGATCCCGATGACGATGTCGGCGCGCTCGGCGGGAAGCTGGCCGGGCGTTGTGTTTACCGGGCCTCCGCTAAAGATGGCCGCGGGCCAGTTCGGCTCGGGACGCGGCGGCGGCGCCCACGCGCCCGACGAATGGTTGCTGATCGAGAGCAGCAATCCCAAGGTTGCCGGCTTCGATGAGCAGGCGATCCTGCTCGCCGACTTCCTCTACGACGTGGAGCGAACCGCGAAGAAATAGGCGCTAGCGGGGCTGCGTTTGGGCCGCTTCACGCTCGCGGCGGGCGCGTTCTTCGTCGGCCTTGCGTAATTCGCGGCCGCGCTTTTC
>JBDSNQ010000191.1:0-8699 GCA_039915275.1 Sphingomicrobium sp. | reverse complement strand
TGCGCTGCGCCGCGGGCCCGGTGCCACACTCGTTGTGCGCGCTCACGACCATCGATGAACTGAAAGGGAGACTGATGATGCTCAAGACCAATCACGGATCCGTCCGGCGTTTCACCGGGCTGCTGCTGGCCGGCGGGGTAACTCTCGCCGGGCTCGCGCTGGCGATGCCGGCCGCCGCCGATGACAGTAAGAACGAACAGGTTTCGATCAAAGAAGTCGTCATTCGCGGCGGCCCTGGCGGAGATGCGCTCAAATCCGCGGCCCCGGGCGACCTCGACAAGGCCAATTGCCCGCTCGAAAAGGTCGAAATCGTGGCCGACGGCGGCAGCGCGAACAAGAAAGAACAGGCCAAATTCATCCTCTGCGGTGACAGGGCCGAGGGTCGTGCCGGCCTGATCAAAGGGCTCGAAAAGGCTGCCGCCGACCTCCAGAAAAAGGACGAAATGCCAAGCGACATCAAGGCCGACATGCTGGCCAAGATCCGCGCCAAGATCGAGTCGTTGCGCGCTGGCGGCTAAGCCGCTTTGCATAAGGACGGGCGTCCGTGGCACAGACTGTGCCGTGGACGCCCCTTATGCCTTCCTCGACCCGCTCGAGCCCGGGATAGCCCGCGTGCTCGCGCACAATCCGTCGGCGTTCACTTTCACCGGGACCCAGACCTATGTGGTCGGCGAGGCCGAAGTCGCCGTGATCGACCCCGGACCCGATTTGCCCGAGCATGTGGCGGCGTTGACCAAGGCCATCGGTGGCCGCCCGGTGACCGCCATCATGTGCACCCACACCCATCGCGACCACAGCCCGGCGTCGAGGCCGCTGGCCGAGGCGACCGGCGCGCCGATCATCGGCTGCGCACGCCTCGTGCTCGACGATGCCGGCCCGCGCGCCGACGCCGCCTTCGACCGCGATTATGCGCCCGATCGCGTGCTCGGGGATGGCGACGCGGTCGAAGTCGACGGGCGGCGATTGGTAGCGGTGGCGACGCCCGGCCACACCTCCAACCATTTGTGCTTCGCGCTCGACGGGACAGGCGCCTTGTTCACCGGAGATCATGTCATGGGCTGGTCGACCACGGTGGTGTTTCCGCCCGACGGCGACATGGCGGCGTACATGGCGAGCCTCGACACATTGCAGCAGCGCGACGACCGCATTTATTATCCGGCGCACGGACCGGCGATCACCAATCCCAGGCAGCTGGTGCGCGGCTTCATCGGCCACCGCATGCAGCGCGAGCGGCAGATCCTGTCACTGCTCGACGCCGGCGACAAAACGATTCCCCAGATCGTCGCCGCCGCTTATCCGGAGCTCGACCCGCGGCTGATCGTCGCCGCCGGCGGCTCGGTGTACGCGCATCTGCTGGACCTTGAGCGGCGGGCAATGGTTGAGCATTCAGGAGAGACATGGAAACGACCCAGCCCCAGCGCCTGACGCGCCCGCTGATCGTTGCGGCGATCGTCGCGGCGTTGCTGATCGGCGTCCTCATCGGCGGCGTCGCGGGGTTGAGCAAATTGCTGTTCGGGAGCGGCCCTAACCCGGAGACGATCGCCTCGTCCAGCCTCGAATCGATGCGCGCCCAGAACCGGCTGGTGCCGTTCGTCGCGCGCTATGTCTCGGTCACCAGCTCGCGCCAGTCGCGCTTCGGTTTCTCCGCCGAACGCACGCTGATCCTGCCCGGCGACGTGCGCTACGAAGTCGATCTGGCCAAGCTCCGGCCCGAGGATGTCCGCTGGGACCAGCCGACCAAGACCCTGCGCGTGAGGCTGCCCGACATCGAGATCGCCGGCCCGGAAGTCGATCTGGCCGCCAGCCGCGAATATGGCGAGGGCGGCATCCTTAGCGCGCTGACCGACACCGAGGGCGTGCTCGACAAGGCCAACCAGGCGCGCGCGGTCGCCGACTTGCGCAAGCAGGCGATGGCCGAAGTGCCGATGCGGCTGGCGCGGGACGCGGCGCGCAGCGCGATCGAGCGCAGCTTCGCCATGCCGTTGAAAGCCGCCGGAATCGCCGACGCCAAGGTCGTCGCGAGCTTCGCGTCCGAGGATGCGAACGATCCCTCTTATATCGATCACTCGCGCTCCTATAATGAGGTAATGGAGGAGGCGCGCGCGAAGGACGCCGCGCGGGGGAAACAATGACCACGCAGCCGCACAATCTGAAGGGCGTCGACCTCCTCGCCGAAATCCAGCGATTGAAGGTCGAGCGCAACGCCGTGATCCTCGCCCATTATTACCAGAAGCCGGCGATCCAGGACCTCGCCGATTTCGTCGGTGACAGCCTCGATCTGTCGCGCAAGGCGGCCGCGACCGACGCCGACGTGATCGCTTTCTGCGGCGTCCGCTTCATGGCCGAGACGGCCAAGATTTTGAGCCCCGAGAAGATCGTCATCCTGCCCGACATGGACGCCGGCTGCAGCCTCGAGGATTCGTGCCCGCCGGACCAGTTCAAGGCGTTCCGCGAGGCCCACCCCGACCATATCGCGCTGACCTACATCAATTGCTCGGCGGCGGTGAAAGCCTTGAGCGACATCATCGTCACGTCGTCGTCGGCCGACATCATCTTGAAGCAAATCCCGATGGAGCAGAAAATCATCTTCGGTCCCGACCGGCATTTGGGCGGCTATCTGGCGCGGCGGACCGGGCGCGACATGCTGCTGTGGCCGGGCGTGTGCATCGTCCACCAGGCGTTTTCGGAGACCGAGCTGCTCAAATTGAAGGCCGAGCATCCCGGCGCGCCGGTCGCCGCCCACCCCGAATGCCCGCCGCACATCATTGATCACGCCGATCACGTCGGCTCGACCCGCTCGATCCTCGAATTCTGCCTGTCGAGCTCGGCCCAGACCATATTGATCGCGACCGAGCCGCACATCATCCACCAGATGGAGAAAGCCGCGCCCGGCAAGACCTTCATCGGCGTGCCGGGCGGCGACGGCAATTGCAACTGCAACATGTGCCCGTACATGGCCCTCAATACGCTCGAGAAATTGTACGTCGCACTGCGCGATCTTAAGCCGCGGATCGAGCTGTCGGACGAAGTCATGGCCGCCGCCCGGGTGCCGCTGGAACGTATGCTCGACATGGCCGGGCGGACGGTTGGCCAAGGCGACGTCGGGAGGCCGCAGATCAGCTGCGACTAAGGGGAGGGCGAAGATGGCGGCTGGGTTGAGGAAGCTGGCGCGGATTGGTTTGCTGTTGTGGGCGAGCAGCGCGCTGGCCGCGCCGATCCTCGCGCCGCCGGCGCCGCCCGGGGACACCGTCAAGCGCTTCATCAAAGTGCCATCCGGCCGAACCGCACTGGTCCATGTGCGGGTGATCGACGGCACCGGCGCGGCGGCGCTCGACGACCGCACGGTGCTGATCGATGGCGCCAGGATCGCCGCGGTCCAGCCCGCCAGCGATCCGCTGCCGGCCGGCTATCGAGTAATCGACGCCACCGGCAAGACCGTGATGCCGGGCATCGTCGGCATGCACGATCATCTGTTCTATATCGCCCGGCCCAACGCCGACGCGACCGGCAATGCCGATGAGCCAATCGTGGTGCCGGAGATGCCGTTCAGCGCGCCGCGGCTCTATCTCGGGGCGGGCGTCACCACCCTGCGCACGACCGGTAGCGTCGAGCCTTATGAGGATCTCAACCTCAAGCGCGAGATCGACGCCGGCCATTTGCCCGGGCCGCACCTCGACGTCACCGGCCCCTATCTCGAAGGCGCGGGCAGTCCGTTCGTGCCGATGCATCAACTCAAAGATGCCGACGACGCGCGGCGCACGGTGGCGTTCTGGGCCGACCAGGGGGCGACCTCGTTCAAGGCCTATATGTTCATCACTCGCGCCGAGCTCAAGGCGGCGATCGACGAGGCCCATAAGCGCGGGCTCAAGGTCACCGGACATTTGTGCTCGGTGACTTATCCCGAAGCCGCGATGCTCGGCATCGACGATCTCGAGCATGGCTTTTTCGTCAACACCCAGCTCGATCCCGGCAAAAAGGTCGACCAATGTTCGGACAGCACCGGCGACGCGACGCTGCTGGCGATGAAAGCCGGCGGTCCCGAGGCGAATGCGCTGATCGCCTTGCTGGTCGCGCACCATGTCGCGATCACTTCGACGCTGCCGGTGTTCGAGCAAAGCCTGGCGCTGCACGCGCCGCTTGAGCCGCGGGCGATGGCGGCAATGACGCCGAATGCGCGCGTGGCCTATCTCTACCTGCGCAATCTCACCGCCGCCCATGCGACGAGCGCAAGGGCGCGGCAGGGTCGAGAGGGATATGCCAACGACCTCAAGCTCGAGCGGCAGTTTGTCGCCGCGGGCGGCTTGCTGCTCGCCGGTCCCGATCCGACCGGCAATGGCGGCGTGGTCGCGGGCTTCGGCGACCAGCGCGAATTGGAACTGCTGGTCGAGGCGGGCTTCTCGCCGCTCGAGGCGATCCGCATCGGGACGCTCAACGGCGCGATCTATCTCGGGCTGCAGGACCGGATCGGGTCAATATCCGTCGGCAAGAACGCCGATCTGGTGCTGGTCAATGGCAATCCCACGGCCGACATCACGGCGATCGAGCAGGTCGAGACAGTGTTCAAGGACGGCGTCGGTTATGACAGCGACGCGCTGATCGCTTCGGTCAAAGGCCGCTACGGCGAATATTGACGCTAAGCCTAGCGGGCGGCTACCAGCCGTTGAACGAGGACTTCGAATACCGCTGGGTGCACCGGCCGCGAAAATTCCAGCCCGACCGAGAAACCTTCAACCCAGCAGACCATGGCCTCGAGCGCGTCCAGTCCCTCGAATTTCACCCAGACAATCTCGTCAAGCCTCGGACGCTCGACGAACTCGACCTTGCAGCCTTCTTGCGAAACGTCGTGGACGTTGGCGCGATAGGTTTTCTGACCCGAGCGCCTGAGCGACACTTCGGCAGCAAGGCCGACCCGGGCGCTCTTGCGAGGCGTCGGATTCGGTTGACCGCCGGTGTCTATAGGCTTGTTCATCGAAAGGACGCCCCGTCGCCCGATTTACGCAGCCTATCGCCGCAACTGGCTTTGCAAACAAGACTGTTTCGGGGCCGGACCCATGCCGGGGGAGAAACAGTGCGCCGAGCCGCGCCGATAGTCAGGCCACCCGAACTTCCCCGAAGTTCAGCCTGGGCTATGCTGGCCGCGTCATTGGAGAGAGTTGAAATGGGCTGGCTGATTGGGCGTTCCGAAGCGGTTTCGAATCCTGAAGGCGCCAAGCGCAAGGTCCTCGCCAAGCTGCGCGGCTGCGCCGAGCTCGACGATCCCGAGAGCCTGGTCGTGCCGATCCTGGTCGATGCCATGCTGCTGGTTGAATCGCTGCGCGGCGCGCGGCATCAGATCACCTTCGTCCCCGAGCTGACGCAAAGCGTCGACGCCTTGCTGCGCGAGCTGACGATCATCGAGAAAACTCAGGAGTGGGTCGAGACCTGACGCGACGTCACTTCGCCGGTTATGGTCGCGGTGCCGGCGTGATGCTTGTCGAGGTGGCGCTTGATGATCTTCAAATTGCGGCTGTTGGAGCGGAAGAAATAATCGGGGATGGCGCCGACCCACGGGATCAGGCCGAGCAGGAAATCGGTCCCGACATTGCCCGCCATCCGCGTCATCGACCATTTTGACATGCCGAGGTTGCGCGCTTCCCAGATCATGTAGCTGCCGAGCGCCGCCCCGGCGAGGTCACCGACCACCGGCACGAAGTCGAGCAACACATCGAGCCCGACGCGCTTGTTGGTGCCGGGAATGGTGAAGGCGCTTTCGAGCAGATGCTCCATCGCCTCGACACGGCTTCGGACCGACTGCGGATCGCCGCCGAAACCGGGGAAGGGCAGCTTGCTGTCGGGTCTAAGTGCCATCATCGAGCGCCTTCGCGATTGAGCTTCTGATCGAGACTGGTCAGCGTGTGAACGCCGAAGCGGTTCCCGGCGAAGCCAAGGATGCGGCCCGAGACCAGCGACCAGCGGACCGGCGCCGCGATCGGAATGAACAGCTGCAAATCGTCCATCTTGCGGGCTGCTTCGGCCAATAATGCGGCGCGCTGGGCGGCAATTGGCGCGGTCCGAGCCGCGTCGATCAGCGGATCGGCCTCGGCATCGCACATTGGCGCCACCGCGCAGCGGAACTGGCGCACAAACCAGGCCGGCGAAGTCGACGGAGCGACTGAATCGACCAGCTTGAGATCGGCAGGCTGGCCATAAGCGACGCGCTCGATCTTGATGCCGACCACGCCCCAATCGGCCGCCAGGCGGTTGAACAGCAGCGTCGCGCCGGGGCCGTCGGGCATCGCGATGCGTAAGGCCGGCCGCTCCTTGTCGCCAAAAATGCGGTTGGCGGCGACAATGAGCCCGGGCCGCCGATCGCCGATCGGGACCGACAGCCACGGCGGCATCACCGGGTTGGGCACACCGTCCAGCCCCGTCTCCAGCAGCGTTGCGCGGCCCAACAGGCCCGGCACGTCCAGCGCCGCGATCAGCGCATCGCGATCGATCGCCTGCGACAGCAATTTCCTGAATTCAGGATCGGCGAGCGGGCCGCCCGGTCGCGCCGGCGCCAGGCCGAACAGTCCCGCCACCGGATCGAACTGCAGCGCATTGCGGGGCAGCTTGACCTGGCGCACGATCGGCAATTCGGCAAATGTGCCGCCGAGCAGCAGATCCACGTCCCCGGCGACAAAGCTGCGCACCGCGGCGGGCGCGGCGGCGCCTTTTATCCGCACCTCCTCGGTGCTGCTTTCGTCGCCGTCGGGCCCGGCCACGCTACGCTGGAGACGGAAAAAATCCCCTTGCGGACGGTCGGCGAGGCGGAATGGACCGCTCCCATGGCCTTCGCGGACCAGCGCGAATTCAGGCTGCGCCAGCAATTGCAGTAAGTTCGGGCGCGGGGCTTGCAAGCGGATTTCGAGCACGCGGTCGGTCATGGCGACGATTTCGTCGACCGCGCCCAGCGTGTCCTTCAACGGATTTGCGCTGTTGCCGGCGATTTCGCGCCGCAACAGCCGCGCGACTTGGTGAGCGGTGACCTTGCTGCCATTGGGCCAGGCGCCAGAGGCCAGGCGAAAGATGTAGCTCAGACCGTCGTCGCTGACGTTCCAGCGCTCGGCCAGCCCGGGTTCGATCTGGCCGCGGGCGTCGAACCGCACCAGCCCTTGGGCGACATTGGTGAGCAGCGCCGCGTCGGCCGGCGCGAGCGGACCCGCCGCCGGGTCGACGACCTTGGGGGTGGCGCCGATCACCGCCACCCTGACCGCGCCTTCGGGCTGGCGGTTGCAAGCGGACGGGATGGCGGCAAAGGCGACGAGCAGGGCCGTCGCCGAGGCGCGCCGAAGTGCGGACGGCGACATGGCTGTCCGTTTAGCCTCAATCCGGGGTTCAGCAAACGTCTGGATATATGCGCGCGACTGTTTTACTAGGGTAACTCACTTAGCCAGGATAGGGCCAAGGACCGGGATGGCCGAAAGGGACGGAATCTGGAGCCGCGGCGGCGTCCATGTCGAGCAGCTGCCGGACCCGTTCGTGCCGGTCGTCGCGGCGCCAGGCGCTGAACCGGCGGCACCCCAGCCCAAAGCCAAGCGAAGCCGGCTGCGGATCATCTTGTATGCGATTTCGGGGGTTTTGCTGGTCACCTTGCTGTGGCTGATCGTCACCGCCCCGCTGTCGCGGGCGCTCGAGCCGCTCGCCGATCCGGCGCTGCTGTTGTTGTCGCAGGAGGGCATTCCGATCGCCCGGCGCGGGGCGATCAAGGAAGCGCCGGTCGAGGTGGCCAGGCTCGACCCGCTGACGCCGGCGGCATTTGTCGCCATAGAGGACCGGCGATTCTACCGCCACTGGGGGATCGATCCGCGCGCGATAGGGCGGGCGATGGTCGCCAATGTCTCGGCCGGCGGCGTCCGCCAGGGTGGCAGCACGATTACCCAGCAGCTCGCCAAGACCAGCTTCCTGTCGAGCAACCGCAGCCTCAAGCGCAAGGCCCAGGAAGTGATAATCGCCTTCTGGCTCGAGGCATGGCTGACCAAGCAGGAGATTCTCTCGCGCTATTTGTCGAGCATCTATTTCGGCGACGGCGTCTATGGCTTGCGCGCCGCCGCCAAACATTATTTCAACCGCAGCCCCGACCATCTGACGCTGGCCCAGTCGGCGATGCTCGCCGGGCTGGTGCAGGCGCCGTCGCGGCTGGCGCCGACTCACAATCTCGCCGGCGCCCAGCAGCGCAGCCGGATGGTGCTGGGGGCGATGGCGCAAACCGGGATCATCAGCGCCACGCGCGCTCGGGCGACCGTGCCCGCGCGCCCGGTCGCGCAGGCATCGAAGGTGCCGACAGGGACCTATTTCGCCGACTGGGTGGCGCCGGCCGCACAAAAAGCGTTCGAAGCCGATTTTGGTGAGGTCAAGGTGCGCACGACGCTCGATGCCGATCTCCAGCGGCTGGCGGTGCGGGCGGTCGGCCAGGCCCAGATCGGTGACGCGCAAGCGGCGCTGGTGGCGATGCGGCCTGACGGGCGGGTCGTGGCGATGGTCGGCGGGCGCAGCTATAAGGACAGTCCGTTCAACCGCGCCACCCAGGCCCGGCGTCAGCCCGGATCGGCGTTCAAGCTGTTCGTCTATCTCGCCGCGCTGCGCGCCGGCTGGACCTCCGACAGCATCATCGAAGACCGGCCGGTGACTATCGGCGGCTGGACCCCGGTCAACAGCGACCATGTCTATCGCGGACC
>JBDSNQ010000011.1:0-2036 GCA_039915275.1 Sphingomicrobium sp. | reverse complement strand
CGTAGGGGACGACCCCGCCGTGCAGCGCCATGCCGTTCATCGCCGCCGCCATGCCGAATTCGCGGATGCCGTAATAGATGTAGCGGCCGCCATAATTGTCGACGGTCAGCGGCTCCTGGCCCTTGGTCTTGGTGTTGTTCGATCCGGTCAAATCGGCGGAGCCGCCGATCGTGGCGGGGATCGCGACGTTGATTGCTTCCAGCGCCATCTCCGACGATTTGCGGGTGGCCACAGTTGGCGGCTTGGCGATCAGCGCGTCGAGGTGCGGTTTGAGCCAGCTGTCGTCGATCTCGCCGGCGATCCGCGCCAGGAATGCGGTCTTGCTCTTGGACGCTTCCAGCCGGCGGTGCCATTCGGCGCGAGCGACGCTGCCGCGCTCGCCGACGGCGCGCCAGCCCTTGGCGACATCGGCCGGAATTTCGAACGGCGGATAGTCCCAGCCGAGCTCTTTGCGCGCCGCAGCGACCTCGTCCTTGCCAAGCGCGGCGCCGTGGGTCGCGGCGGTGCCCTGCTTATTGGGTGCGCCATAGCCGATGATCGTTTTGCAACGAATCAGGGTCGGCCGTTCGTCGGCGACCGCTTCGTCCAAAGCCCGGCTGACCTTGCCGGCGTCGAGCCCGTCGCATTCGAGCGTATGCCAGCCGCTCGCCGCATAGCGCGCCATGACGTCCTCGTTGCGCGACAATTCCGTCGAGCCGTCGATGGTGATGCGATTGTCGTCCCACATCACGATCAGCCGCCCGAGCTTCAAATGCCCGGCGAGGCCGACCGCTTCATGGTTGATGCCTTCCATCAGGCAGCCATCGCCGGCGACGACAAAGGTGCGGTGGTCGACCAGATCGTCACCGTAGATCGCGTTCAAATGGCGCTCGGCGATCGCCATCCCGACCGCCATCGCCAATCCCTGGCCCAACGGCCCGGTGGTCGCTTCGACCCCGGCCAGTTCGTAATTCTCTGGATGCCCGGCGCACGGGCTCCCGAGTTGGCGAAAGCGCTTGATGTCGTCGAGCGTCGGCGCGGCATAGCCGGTCAAATAGAGCAAAGCGTAGAGCAGCATCGAGCCGTGCCCGGCCGACAGCACGAAGCGGTCGCGGTCGGGCCAATGGGGATCGCTGGGATCATATTTCAAATGCCGTGTGAACAAGGCGGTGGCGGCATCGGCCATGCCCATCGGCATGCCCGGATGCCCGCTATTGGCGGCTTCGACGGCGTCCATCGCCAAGGCGCGAATGGCATTGGCAAGTCGGCGTTGTGTCGGCTGCAAACCTTCGCTCCATCAGCGGGGACGGCCGATAACCCAGGTTGGGCGGGGCCGATGGCTTGGCCCTTTGGGCGGTGAGCCGTTGGGCGTCAATGCTTGCCCGAAGGGCGCATCTTGCGTAGCGAGAAAGGCATGGACGATGGCAACCTGTTGGGAGCGTTGGAGCGGGCCGAGCGTGCGCTTGGGCGGATCGAGCGAACGCTTGCCGCCCGCACGCACCAGGTTCAGAGCCGCGAGCAGGAACTGCGTTCGAAAGTGCGCGACGCGGTGGCCGAGCTCGACCAGCTGATTCGCGCCGCGGGAGATTCGGCGGGAGATGATCGTGGCTGAAGTCGACCTGACCATCGCCGGCCGCCCCTATCGCGTCGCCTGCCGCACCGGCGAAGAAGATAATTTGCGCACCGCCGCGGCTTTGGTCGATGCCAAAAGCCGCGAGGCGCTGGCCGGTTTGGGCACGATGTCCGAAGCGCGGCAATTATTGTTCGCCTCGCTTTTGCTGGCCGACCAATTGGTCGAACAGCGCCCGCTGCCTGCTGAGCCCGCACCCGCTGACCCGCTTATCGCGCAAAGCGCCAAGGCGTTGGCCGACCGCCTCGAAGCGCTCGCGATCGCCCTTGAGAGCGAGAGCCAAAGCGCCTAGATATAAGCCGACGGGTACTGCCCGGTACGAGCCCAAGAACATCCCTGAGGCTATTACCATCCACGGGAGCTGTCCCTGCCCGGACCCTGGTCCGGATCACACGGCGCCCACCTGACGTTTGTGGCGTCAGTGGAT
>JBDSNQ010000106.1:0-10299 GCA_039915275.1 Sphingomicrobium sp. | reverse complement strand
CCGGCGCAAGTTCCGCAGCGTCGATGCCGAGTTCGATGCGATCGAGACGCTCTATGGCGTCGGGTACCGCTTTGACGATGAATGACGCCACTGAGACTGCGGACGCTTCGAGCGAGAGCGAAGGGAGCGACCTTGTCCTCAGCTGGTCGGGGCGGTGGACGCTCACCCACCGCATCCTCGCCGTTAACATCCTGACCCTGGTGCTGCTTGCGCTGAGCATCATTTATCTCGACGTGTTCCGCAATCGCCTGAGCAAGGAGCGCGTTCGGCAAACCAAGTCGGAAGCCATAATCACGGCCGCGGCGTTGAATGAAATTCCGGTTCCAGCAAGGCCCCCGGCTCTGGCCGCGATCGGCAAGTCAACCGACAGCCGCATTCGACTCTATGGTCCGGACGGGCAGCTGGTGGCCGACAGCTGGCAGCTGACCGGTCCGAACTACCGCTTGGTCGACCCCCAAACACAAAGTTGGAAGAAGGACGCGGCGCGGGCGCTCGATCGCGGCTTCAACACCTTGGTCTGGGCGCGCCCGCTGGAAGATTTTGCCGAACCGAAGATTGACCGGTTGGCTTCATGGCCCGAGGCCATGCGGACCAAAGCGAGCGGTTCGCCATCCACCAAGGTTCGCAATGCACCCGACCTCACTCCCGTCTTTTCGGCCGCGGCGCTGGTCGGCGACGAGGTGCTGCTGATCACCGACAACGATCGCCACTTCACCCGCACCGTGCGCAGCCAGCGCTCCGCGCTCATCCTGGCAATGACCATGGCGACAATCCTGTCGGTGCTGCTGTCGCTGTTTCTCGCCAGGACCATCGTTCGCCCGCTGCGGCGCCTGGCGCTGGCCGCGCATCGAGTCCGCCTCGGCCGGGCGCGCGAGGTCAAGGTTCCCCGCCTGCCCTCGCGCACTGACGAGATCGGGCTGCTTGCCCGGGCGATTTCGGACATGAGCCAGTCGCTCCGGCAGCGGATCGATAATATTGAGGCGTTCGCCGCTGACGTCACCCACGAGCTCAAGAACCCGCTGGCGTCACTGCGCTCGGCGCTCGACGGCCTCGACCGGATCGATAATCCAAGGCTCAGGAAACAACTGATCGACGTAGCGCGCGACGACGTGCTGCGGCTCGACCGCCTGATCGGCGACATCAGCGAAGCGGCGCGGACCGATGCCGAGCTCGCCCGAACGACGTTCGAAGTCGTCGACCTCGGCCCGCTGATCGAACAATTGGTGGCCAGTTGGGAGGCCCGCCGCGACACAGGCGATACGCGCATTGCCTTCGCGCGGCCGCGCCGGGCGAGCGCGGTGGTGCTCGGCAATCCCGACCGATTGGCGCGGGCGATCAACAATATCATCGATAATGCGATAAGCTTCTCGCCGTCCGGCGGCCTGGTCGAAATCGCCGCCACCCGAGTCGGCGACAAGGTCTTGATCCGCATCGACGACGAAGGTCCCGGCGTACCTGGCGAGGCCCGTGAAGCGATCTTTAACCGCTTTCACTCAGTAAGGCCGGAGGGCGAGAATTTCGGTCGCCATTCGGGGCTCGGCCTTGCGATTGCGCGCGCAATTGTCGAAGGCCATGACGGGGAGATTGACGTGCGGGACCGCGACGACGCGCCTTCGGGAGCGCGCTTCACCATCAGTCTGCCGGCGGCTCCGCTGCCATGAAACCACCGCGCCTGTCATCCGAGGTCGTCCACGCCAGCACCGTCTCGATCGACGGCCGCGCGGTGCTCATCACCGGTCCTTCTGGCTCCGGCAAATCCGACCTTGCGCTGCGCCTTCTCGATCGCGGGTTCACGCTGGTCAGCGACGATCAGACCCTGGTCCGGCGGGAGGATGACCGGCTGATCGCGTCGGCGCCGCTCAATATCGCCGGCAAGCTCGAGATCCGTGGGCTTGGCATCGTCGAGATGGCGCATGTCGGTGACATGCCGGTCGCCTTGCTGGTCGAATTGACCAGCGACATCGCCCGTATGCCCGACGACAGCCGCGAGCGGCCGATTCTCGGCGTCTCGGTGCCGCTGGTCAGCATCGATGCGATGGCCGCCTCGGCGCCGTCCAAAGTCGCCGTGGCGCTCGATCGCATGGGCCTCAAATTCCCGTGACCGAAGAGCGGCAGGGTCAGCGACCTCAGCCGCGCCTGTTGCTCGTCACTGGCATGTCGGGCGCGGGCAAGTCGACCGTCCTCGACGCGCTAGAGGACATGGGCTGGGACTGCGTCGAGAATTTGCCCGCCGCAATGCTCAAGGACTATGTCGACCAGGGCCGCATCGGCGATCGCCAGGTGCCGATCGCGGTCGGGATGGACGCCCGCAGCCGCGGCTTCGATCCCGCCGCTCTGCCCGCCATCGTCCATTCGATCGCCGGCGTCTCGCCCGAAATCCTCTATCTCGACTGCTCGGGCGCCGAGCTTGGTCGCCGCTACGACGAAACCCGCCGCCGCCACCCGCTCGCCCCCGACCGCCCGGCCGAGGACGGCATCGCCCGCGAGCGCAACTTCACGGCGCCGCTGCGAAGCGCCGCGCAAAGCGTGCTCGACACCACCGACATGTCCCCGGCCGAGCTCCGCGACGAACTGCGGCGACGGTATGGCGGGGACATCGCCCAGCCGGTGCTGACACTGACGTCCTTCGCCTTCGCCCGCGGCATGTCGCGCACCGCCGATTTGGTGTTCGACCTGCGCTTCATCGCCAACCCGCATTGGGTCGATGATCTGCGTGTGCTGACCGGCCTCGACGGACCGGTGCGCGCATTTGTTGAGCAGGACGCGGCCTGGGGTCCGGCGATGGACCGCATCGAGGCGCTTCTCATCGACTGGATTCCCCGCTACTGGGCCGCCGGCAAAACCTATCTGACCGTAGCTTTCGGCTGCACCGGCGGGCGCCATCGCTCGGTTGCCGCTGCGATGGAAATGGCGGAACGATTGCGAAGGGCGGGCTTTTCTCCGAATGTTCGGCACCGCGACCTCGGGTCGCGGCCGAACGACATGGTTGAGAGCATTGCCGGACGAGAGTCAGCGAAAGGCGAGTTGAGCGGATGATTGGACTGGTGCTGGTGACCCACGGCCGTTTGGCGGCCGAGTTCATCACCGCGATGGAGCATGTCGTCGGGCCGCAGGAGCAGGTCGAGGCGATCTGCATCGGCCCCGATGATGACATGGAAGCGCGGCGCAAGGACATCGCCGCGGCCATTGCGACCGTCGATCGGGGCGACGGCGCAATCATTCTCACCGACCTCTTCGGCGGCACACCCTCGAACCTCGCGATCAGCCTGATGAAGAGCGAAAACATCGAGGTCATCGCCGGCGTCAATCTGCCGATGCTGATCCGGCTCGAGAGCGCGCGCAAGGTGATGGGCGTCCACGCCGCGGTGACCGCGGCGCGCGAGGCAGGGCGCAAATATATCTCGGTCGCTTCGGAAATTCTCGGGGAAGCGGCGGCTTGACCGCCGTCAGCCGCTTAGTCCGGATCGAAAACCAGCGGGGCCTCCACGCCCGGGCGAGCGCGAAGTTCGTCACCATGGCCAGCGGCCTCGACGCGGTCATCGACGTCGAAAAGGACGGCAACCGCGTCTGCGGCACCTCGATCATGGGCCTGATGATGCTCGGCGCGGCAATGGGCGACAGCATCATCATCCACGTCGACGGGGTCTATGCCGAGCAGGCACTGGAGAAGCTCGCGGAGCTGGTCGAAAGCCGCTTCGGGGAAGACTAATGCCCCGCCACATCACGTCCTTCACCAATGCCACCGTCAAACGGCTGCGCTCGCTGCGCGACAAGAAGGCGCGGCGGAAGGAAGGTCTGTTCCTGGCCGAAGGCCTCAGGATCATCGCCGAGGCTCGCGACAGCGGCCGCTTGCCCGAAATCATCGCCTTCTCGGCCGAAGGGGCGAAGCATCCGCTCGCCGCCGAGATCATCGCCGCGACCGAAACCGCCGGGGGCGAGGCGATTGAGACCAGCACCGACATCCTCTCAAAGATGTCGGGCAAGGACAATCCGCAGATGCTGCTTGCGGCGTACAAACAGCCCGAGACGTCGCTGGAATTAATCGACCGCACCGCAGCGCCTTTGTGGATCGTCGCCCAGGCGCTGCGCGATCCCGGCAACCTCGGCACGATCCTCAGGACCGGAGACGCGGTCGGCGTCGGCGGGCTGATCCTGGTCGATGACTCGGCTGATCCTTTTTCCGTCGAAGCGGTGCGGGCATCGATGGGCGCTGTGTTCACGCAAGCGATCGCTACCGCCCGCTGGGACGAGTTCATCGGGTGGCTGCGAGGGGGGGCCGGGCAATTGGTCGGGACCAGCCTCAAAGCCACGACCGACTATCTAGACGCCGACTATCAGGCACCGTGCTTCCTGTTAATCGGCAACGAGCAGCAGGGCCTTCCCGAGGCGTACGAGCAAGCCTGCGACAGCCTAGTCAAAATCCCGATGGCGGGACGCGCCGACAGCCTCAATGCGGCGGTGGCGGCGGCGGTGATGGCGTTCCAGGTCAAGGCCAGCTGGCGCGGCTGAGGGAACCGGCACCCTCGATGCGGGGTTAGACCGGGCATGAAACAACTCCTTGCACTCGCGCCGCTGGCGCTGCTCGCCGCTTGCTACGGTCCGCCACCACCCGCGCCGCCGATCACGCCCTACCCGCCTGGCGGGGTTTATCATGCGGTTGGAACCGAGCCCTTCTGGGACCTGACCATCGACCCCAGCCAGATGATCTTCACCGATCGCGGCAACAACGTCCGCGTCGCCCAGCCGACCCCGCCGGTCATCGTCGGTTTCGCCGGCGAGATCTACAACACCCCGCGACTGCGCGTGAACATCGTCCATTCGCAGTGCAGCGACGGAATGAGCGACCGGACGTATCGCGACACAGTGACGGTCGACGTCGACGGCCGCCGCTTCAACGGCTGCGGCGGGCTTTAGGCGACGCCTTCAGCTCGCCTTGGGTTCGTCATGACGGGGTGAATCGAGCAAGGCCGCGACGTCGCCGCTTCTCGCCAGCGCTTCAACCGGGGCGACATCTTCGAGCTCGCGCGCGCCGGTCTGGATATCGAGATCGCGAAACTTTCGCCCGGTGACGACCAGCCGCCCGTTGAACGAGTTGGCGAACGCGTTGAAGTTGCTCACGGCGCTGTTCAACCCCGACCCGACCTTGCGCAAATCATCGGCGACCTTGGCCAGGCGGTCGTACATTTCCTTGCCAAGCTCGGCGATCGAGCGGGCGTTCTTGGCGATCGCTTCCTGTTGCCAGACTGAAGCGACCGAGCGGGCGATGGCGATGAGGTTGGTCGGAGTCGCAAGCAACACCCTTTTGTCGAACGCGAAGTCCCACAAGGTCGGGTCATGTTCGAGCGCCGCAGACAGAAAATGCTCACCTGGGACGAACATGATGACATAGTCTGGCGCGCTGCCGAACTGGTTTTGGTAGGCCTTGTTGCCAAGCGCATTGATGTGCGCCTTCATCGAAGCGGCATGCGCCGCGAGACCGACCAGACGTTCGGTCTCATCGACCGCTCCGAACGCATCCTGATAGGCATTGAGCGAGACCTTGGCGTCGATGATCAACGTGCGACCGCCGGGAATGCGAATGATGACGTCGGGCCGCATCCGGCCTTCCTCGGTGTCGACGCTGACTTCGGTCTGAAAATCGCAATTCTCGGTCAATCCGCACGTTTCGAGGACGTTCTTCAATTGCTGTTCGCCCCACCGGCCACGCGACTTAGGGGCGTTGCGGAGCGAATTGACGAGCTTGGCGGCTTCGCTGCTGACCTTTTCCTGGCCGACGCGCATCGATTCGATCAAACCGGCCAAATTGCCGAACGCGTCGCTTCGCTTCTCTTCGAGCGTCGTGACCGTCTGTTCGTATTTTTCGAGGCGTTCGTGGACCGGCTGAAGCAGCGCCGACAGTTTTTGGCCGGAAGTCGCTTCCGATTCCTTGAAACGCTGGTCGGCGCGCTTGAGGAAAGTTTCCTGAGCCTCGGCCAGAAGCTTGTTACCGATTTCGCTGAATTGCGCCGACAAGGCTTCCTTGGCCTCTCGAATCTCGGTCATCCGCGCATCGAAATTGCGGGCGTCGGCCTCGAGCGCCGCGCGAGCGCGCATCGCCTCGTCGCGCTCGACGATTACGGCGTCGAGCAGTTTTTGGAGTTCCTCCGCCCGCGCTGCCCGCTCGAGGGCCGCTGTGGCCGAGCGGTTGCCGATCAGCCAGCCGATGGCCGCACCGAGAATGAGCGCCACCAGCGCCAGAACGATTGAAAGGCTCAGGTCCATCCACCACTCCACAGGAACGAATAGCGAACTTAGCTTGCGCGTCGGCGTTGCTCAAGCGCCAAGCATGCGATACCCCCTGCCCGACCCCGACCCGAAGGAAATTTCATGTCCATCCGCAAGATGATCGCGCTCCATCCGGCCGCCGCGGGCCACGTCAACCAGCCATTGGGCGATGCCGTCCATCATGCGATGTATTGCGCCAAGATGTGTCTGTCCTGCGCCGACGCCTGCCTCGCCGAGCCGATGGACCTGACCCAGTGCATCCGTGCCTGCCTCGATTGCGCCGATGTGTGCGACGCGACGGCCAATATCGGCCTGCGCCGCAGTGGCACCAACCCAACCGTGCTGCGCGAGATGCTCGAGCTGTGCGCGCGGGTGTGCGACGCCTGCGCCGCCGAATGCGACAGCCATGACCACGAGCATTGCAAGCTGTGCGCGATTATGTGCCGCGAATGCGCCGACGATTGCCGCACCGCGGGGGCAAGTCTGGCCGGCTAGGGGAGACGTCATGCGCAACTGGATTGGAGTGTTCGCCGCGTTTGCGCTGATCGCGCCCGTCGCCGGAAGCGCCGCGCGGAGCAGCGAGGTTGTGGTCGCAAGCCATGTGCTAGGGCCCGAAGGCCCGCTCTACGTTGACGGCAAGCTTTATTTCGTGAGCTGGATCTCGGGCACTTTGTCGCGGTTGGACGGCAATGCCGTAACTGTGCTCAATTCCGCCTCGGGCTGCGACCACAATGGCCTGGCGCTGAGCAAGCAGCACACGTTCCTGCTCGCCTGCTCCAATGCGCACGGCGCGATTCTAGAACTCGACCTCGCGGGCAGGGAGTTGCGGCGGTGGACCACCGATAGCGAGGGCCGGAGGTTCGACGGCGGGATCAACGATATCGTCGTGGCCGACGATGGCGGCGCCTACGCCACCATATTCGGCCTGTACGAGGGTACGCCGACAGAGATCGTTGGCCGGATCGTCTACCGCGCGCCGGGGAGCGACGCGTGGGTACAGGTGGCCGACGACCTCAATTACGCCAATGGCATCGCCATTTCGCGCGACCAGAAGACGCTTTATGTCGACGAGCTTGTCGGAAACTGCATCCTCAAGTTCGCCGTAGAGGCGGATGGAAGGCTGACCCATCGTTCCAATTTCGCACTGCTCAACCTGCTGGTGCCGAATAAGAGCGAAAATTGGTGGCTGGGACCCGACAGCCTGAAGGTCGACAGCCACGGCAATCTGTATGTCGCTCAATTCCGCGGTGGCAAGGTGCTCAAGATATCACCCCAGGGACAGCTCTTGCATATATTCCTGATCGCGGCCGGCGACGGGACAACCAACGTAGCCTTCGGACCAGACGAGCGCGACCTCTATGTCTCGGTAGTCAAGGATATCAGCGGCGACCATGCCAAGGGCAGCATCGTCAAGATTCGCAACGTCCGCTAAACCGCTCTCTGGCCGCGATCTTTGCGCATCTTGGCGAGCTTCTTGAGCACCATTTCGCGTTTTAGCCGCGACAGATGGTCGATGAATAAAATGCCCTCGAGATGATCCATTTCGTGCTGCAGGCAGGTCGCCAGCAGGCCGTCGAGCTGCTCCTCATGTTGCTTGCCCTTCTCGTCGAGCCAGCGGGCGCGGATATGGTCCGGCCGCTCGACCTCGGCATATTGGTCGGGCACTGACAGGCAGCCCTCGAGATAGGGCACTTCTTCGTTAGAATGGGTCAGAATTTCGGGGTTGATGAACACCCGCGGGTCATTGACCGGTTCACCGCCCTCTTCCTCGGGCTCGTGCAGGTCCATGACCAGGATGCGCAACGGCACGCCGACCTGGATCGCCGCAAGGCCGATGCCCGGCGCATCGTACATCGTCTCGAACATGTCGGCGATCAATGCGCGCGTTTGAGCAGTCACCTTCTCCACTGGCGCGGAGATCTGGCGCAGGCGCGGGTCCGGGACCTCGACGATGGGGAGAATGGCCATGGCTTGTATTTAGTCCTTCAGCGGAGTCGCTTCAAGCAACCGGGCGTCGTGCTCTCAGCGCCTGGGCCAGCGTACCTTCGTCGAGGTAATCGAGCTCGCCGCCGACCGGCAGGCCGTGGGCCAGCTGGGTCAAGCGAATCGGGAATTTCTCGAGGCGTTCGGCGAGATAATGGGCGGTGGTCTGGCCCTCCAGGGTGGCGTTCATCGCGAGCACGACCTCGTCGATGCCGCCCTTGGCGACCCGCGCGACCAGGCTGTCGATGCCAAGATCCTCGGGCCGCACGCCTTCGAGCGCCGATAAACGCCCGCCGAGCACGTGATAGCGGCCGGGGAACAGCCGCGAGCGATCGAGCGCCCACAGGTCGGCGACTTCCTCGACCACGCACAGCAAGCGGTCATCGCGGCGGGTGTCCTTGCAGATGTTGCAGGGATCGGACGTGTCAAGGTTGCCGCACACCGAGCAAGTTGAAAGCCGCGCCGCGACATCCTGCAAAGCGGCCAGCAGCGGCTCGAGCGCACTTTCCTTGCGCTTCATCAGGTGCAACACCGCGCGGCGCGCCGAGCGCGGCCCGAGGCCCGGGAGCCGCGCCAGCGCTTGCGACAGGGCTTCGATCTGCTGTGATGCCATGATGTCAATTCCATAGGGCGCTTGGCCGAAGGGGCAAGTCTCGGCCATAGGCGGGCGATGCGGATCGTCTTCATGGGCAGCCCCGACTTCGCCGTGCCGAGCCTCGACGCCTTGGTCGACGCGGGGCACGCGGTGGTCGCAGTCTATTGCCAGCCGCCGCGACCGGCCGGCCGAGGCAAGGCGCCGCGGCCGACGGCGGTCCATCTCCGCGCGGAGGCGCTGGGGATCGAGGTGCGCACGCCGACCAGCCTCAAGTCGGACAAGGAGCAGGCGCAGTTCCGCGCGATCGACGCGGATTTGGCGGTAGTCGCCGCTTATGGACTGATCCTGCCACCGCCGATCCTCGAAGCACCCAAGGCGGGCTGTATCAACGTCCACGCCTCGCTGCTGCCGCGTTGGCGTGGGGCGGCGCCGATCCAGCGCGCGATCCTGGCCGGCGATGCGCTCAGCGGCGTGACCATCATGCGCATGGACGAAGGCCTCGACACCGGGCCGATGTTGCTCCAGCGCGAGCTTTCGATCCTCGGCCAGAACGCCGGGCAAGTCACGAAAAAGCTAGCAAAATTAGGCGCCGAAGCGCTGCTGCAATGGCTCGCCTCACCGGGACCGGCGACCGCCCAACCTGAAGGCGCAACCTACGCCGCCAAGGTCGCCAAAACCGAAGCGCGAATCGACTGGTCCCACCCCGCCGAGCAAGTGATGCGGCAAGTTCTGGCGTTCGCTCCAGTGCCCGGCGCCTGGTTTGAAGCCGGCGGTGAGCGGATCAAGCTGCTCGGTGCGGAGCTGGCCGATGGTTCGGGCAGTGCGGGAGCAGTGCTCGACGGGCGCCTCGCGATCGCCTGCGGCCAAGGCGCGATCCGCCCGCTTGCGGTCCAGCGCGCCGGGCGCGGAACAATGACGCCGCAGGAGCTCCTGCGCGGCTTCGCCATCCCGGTCGGCACGATCCTGCGATGACCCGCTGGCGGCTGACGATCGAATATGACGGCGGGCCGTTCATGGGCTGGCAGCGGCAGGACAATGCGCGATCGGTCCAGGGCCAGATCGAATCGGCGATCTTCCGCATGACCGGGGAGAAAGCGGTCGTGCACGGCGCCGGCCGCACCGATTCGGGGGTCCATGCGCTGGCGATGAGCGCGCATGTCGATATCGAGAAGCATTTTACCACCCACCGGCTGCGCGACGGCCTGAACGCGCTGGTCCGGCCCGATCCGATCGCGATCCTCGCCGCAAGCGAAGTCACCGACGACTGGCACGCGCGCTTTTCGTGCATCGGGCGGCGCTATGAGTATCGCCTCCTCAACCGCCGGGCCCTGCCGTCGATCGAGCGCGGGCATATCTGGCACATCCCGACCCCGCTCGACGTCGAGGCGATGACCGCGAGCGCGGCAATGCTGATCGGGACCCACGATTTCACCACCTTCCGCTCGGCCCACTGCCAG
>JBDSNQ010000078.1:0-2129 GCA_039915275.1 Sphingomicrobium sp. | reverse complement strand
TTGACCAGCAGCCGCGGCAGTGTCGCCGCGTTCAATTCGACCGCATAACCGTTGGCGGTGCGTCGGATGAACACGTCGGGCGTGACGTCGTCCGCGGCTTCGCCCGAAAAGCTGCACCCGGGCTTGGGGTCGAAGGCGCGCAGCTCGCGAACCATGTCGGCCAGATCCTCGTCATCGACCCCGCAAATCCGCTTCAACGCCCCCATTTGCCCGCGCGACAGCAATTCGAGATTGTCGATCAGCCGCGCCATCGCCGGATCGTAGCGATCGGCCGCCTTGGCCTGCAGCGCCAGACACTCGGCGAGATTGCGGGCGCCGATGCCGGGCGGGTCGAGGCTCTGGACCAGTCCCAGCGCCCGTTCGGCATCGGCCCGGCTGACCTTGAAGTCGTCGGCGATGTCCGACAGCGGCACCGACAGATAGCCGGTCTCATCGAGCATCTCGGTAATCGCCCGCGCCAGTGCCCCGTCGGGCCCGCCAAGGCCGTGCAGCTGGCCCAGCAGATGCTCGGCCAGCGACGGCGTGCCTGCTTCCAGGCGGTCGAAATCAAAGCCTTGGTCGCTCGTTCCCGCGCTGGCCGATCCGGCGACGTCGGCGTAGCTGTCGGTCTCCAGCGCCTGGTCGCGCCAGTCGATGTCGAGCGGCTGGTCGTCGCTCGCGTTCAGTGCCGCGATCAGCTCGTCCGCGCCCGGATCGGGCGGCGCGTCGTCGCCGCCACCATCAACATCGAGCACCACCGGGGCGGCCCCGGGCGCCTCGCCTTCCTCCTCGCCGCCAATCTCCTCGATCAGCGGGTTCTTGGACATCTCCTCGGCGATATAGGCTTCGAGCTCGAGATTGCTGAGCTGCAACAGCTTGATCGCCTGGGTCAGCTGGGGGGTGAGCACCAGCGACTGGGATTGGCGAAGATCGATGCGTGGGCCGAGCCCCATGGCTGGCCCGCCTAAAGCGCGAAGCTTTCGCCGAGGTAGAGCCGGCGGACCTCTTGGTCTGCGACCAACGCCTGCGGCGTACCCTGAAACAGCACCTGGCCATCGTAGATGATGCAGGCGCGATCGACGATGTCGAGCGTCTCGCGGACATTGTGGTCGGTGATCAGGACGCCGATATCGCGCTGCTTCAGTTCGCGCACCAGCTCGCGGATGTCGGCGATCGAAATCGGGTCGATCCCGGCGAACGGTTCATCGAGCAGCATGATCGACGGGTCCGCCGCCAGCGACCGCGCAATCTCGCACCGCCGCCGTTCGCCGCCAGACAGAGCCAAGGCCGGCGAATCGCGCAGCTTGGTGATGCCGAATTCACCCAGCAGCCGCTCGAGCCGCGCGTGCCGCGCGTCGCGGTCGGGCTCGGACACCTCGAGCACCGCCAGGATATTTTCCTCGACCGTCAGGCCGCGGAAGATCGAGGTTTCCTGGGGCAGATAGCCGATGCCGAGGATCGCCCGGCGATACATCGGCAGCTCGGTGATCTCCTGCTCGTCAAGGAAGATGCGGCCGCTGTCGGGCTTCACCAGGCCCAGGATCGAATAAAAACACGTGGTCTTGCCGGCGCCATTGGGGCCGAGCAGGCCGACCACCTCGCCGCGCGAGACGGTCAGCGAGACGTCGTGCAGCACCGCTTTCTGGTCATAGGCCTTGGCGATCGATCGTACGTCGAGCGCGCCGGCTTTGAGCGGCGTGTCGGTCGCCGTCCGCGCGATGGTCGCCGCGTCGTTCATGTCTCAGCGAGACTTCTTGGGGACCGTGAAGTGGCCAGTCACGCGACCGCCGCTCTGGCCGACGCCGGGCGCGCCACCATCGATCACCGCGCGTCCGGTGTCGAGGTCGATCACCAACCGCGAGCCCATCACCAGCGATCCGCTGCGGTTTAGCTGGACGTTACCGATCAAGGTGATCAATTTCTTGTCGAGGTCATAGATGCCGAAATTGCCCCGGGCGGTCTCGGACGGACTGCGCATCACCACCCCGCCGGCCGCGTCCAGGCGGCGGATCTGGATTCCGCCGCCGCTCGAATAGGATACGGTGAGGCGTTGGGTATCGAGCGCCAGCGTCGCCTGGCGGACTTTGACGTTGCCGGCGAAGATCGCTCGATCTGAGCGGTCCTGGACTTCTATGCGGTCGGCGGTGACG
>JBDSNQ010000230.1:0-10260 GCA_039915275.1 Sphingomicrobium sp. | reverse complement strand
AATGCCCCTGCGCCTGGTCGGCGCCGGCGGCGATGCGCGCGGCCACGCCTTTCTCGTGATCGACCCCGCCCAGCGCCTTGGTGGAATTGGTGTAGCGCACGCCGATCTCGGCCGAGCGCAGCTCCTTCGGGCTGGCGATATTCTGCGCGCCCGGCAATTGCTTGAGGCCGAAGAACGCCGATGCCGACCCGAAAATGTCGAGCTGGCGCGGCGGATCATAGATCAGCGGTTTCGAGAAGCTGGCGATGAACGCGTCGCCCTTGCGGCTGCGCAGGATCGGGCCGGCGAGGTCGTACAAGTCGGCCAGATTATGCCAATATGTTAGCTTCCAGCTGGGCGTCTGATATTCGAGATTGAGGTGGAGCCGCTCGCTGCCATGGACCTTGTTGAACGGCGACACCGCGAAGCTTGCGCTCAGCTGGCGGAATTGCAGCGGATCGGCGAGATGCAGATAGTAACCGAACGCTGGCGACCGGTTGTAACCCGAAACGATCGGATAATGCGCATCGAACCGCATGCGCTCGAGCGGTTCATAAGTGCCGCGCGCGGTGATAAGCGCGTCGAGCGGTATCTTGGCGGGTGATCCGACGCCCCATTGCTTAAGCTCGGGCCGGGCCTTGACCACCTCGGTGCCGAGCAGGCGAACCGGCGCGAGGTCTTCGCGCACCTGCGGCTGGATGAGCGACGGGTTGAACCCCTCGCCGGCATAATCATAGACCAGGAGCGAGCCGTCGGGGCGCAGCTGCGGGCGGAAGAAGCCGGTCGATGCGTTGGTCAAAACCTCATATTTCCCGGTCGCGACATCGAGCCGGAAGACGTTCGAGACGCCGGTATAATAAGCGTTGCCGAGGAGCGCCTTGCTGTCCGGCGTGAAGGTGAAATTCTCCGGGATCGAGGGCGCGAGCGAAAGCGTCGTGACCGCATCGTCGGCATTGCCCTGCTCGAAGTCGGCGCGTTTCCACACCTTGACCGACTGCTTGCCATCGACCGTACCGTAAGACGCGGACACCAGCTCGCCATCCGGCGAGATGTCGAGGTCGAAGATCACCTCGCCATAATGGAAAGTCTTGATCTGGTTGAAGCTGGTATAAGGCGGCGGCATTCGGACGACGGTCACGAACCCGTTCTGGTGACGGATGCCCCACAGGCTTTGGTCGGCCCGGTTGAAGGCGAGATCGCCGATCCGGGCGTCGGTCAGCAGTCGCCGCTTCTTGCCCGTGTCGACATCAATCGCGTTGAGTTCGCGATAGGCGTAATTCTCGTCGGTGTAGAAAGCGGTTCGGCTGGAGGGGTCGAAGGCGACGCTGGTCACTTTATAGAGCATCATGCCGTTGAGTTCGGTCAGCGGCGTGAGCTTGCCGGTGGCCAGGTCCATCCGCCCAAGGAAACCGATCCGCCCGGGATATCGGAAAGCCGCGATCAGGCTGTTGGTCTTGTCGTCAACGAAGCCGCGCGACATCGATCCCAGCCCGCGCGGCGACAAATGCTTGACCTCGGTCAGCGGAAATTGCGCGAGAGCGGCGAGGTTCGCTTCCTGGAACTTATGTTCGAATGCGATCCAGTCGGACCACACCTGGTCGAGCGACTTGCCGAACACATGTTTGAACTGACTGGCGTAGAAAGCCCGCGAGTCTTCCGATCGCCGCAGCCATTCGACGGTCGGCTCGACCCCATAGGTCAGCGCCAAATAGGAAAAGAAGCGCGTGCCATAGAGGTAGGAATTGGCCCCGACCTGGAAGTCGACTTGGGTGCCTTCGCTTTCGAGCCCGAGCGGCGAGAAGAAGCGCAAATGATCGCGCACCTTGGCCCGGAACACCATTTCGTCATAGCCGCCCTGGGCGCGGCCAAGTCCCCCCGCCATCCAGGTTTCGAAGAACACCGCGCTGCCTTCCATATACCACCGCGGTGTGAGGTTCCTCGGGCTGGTCAGGAAATTATAGACGATCGATTCGGGGTGCTTTTGCAGCGGCATCGGCTTGCCGCCGAGGAAGCGCCGCCAGAACGCATCGCGCGAATTCCAGACGTCGATCGCGGCGACATGGGCAAGTTCGTGGTTGGTCAGCGTGAAAAAGCGCTCACCCGGCGAAAATGTCTCCAGCGACAGCGACAAGGGCGCGACGTCGAGCAGGACCATGTTGCTTGGCGAGGCCAGCGCGGCGGCGTTGCCATAATCGGAAAAGTCCTTGAGCAGGATCGTCGTCCGTTCCCACGGCGTCCAGTGAAATTGCTTCTTGTGGAAGGCCAGCGCATTCTCGAACGCGCGGCCGAGATAGGGCGTCAGATAGGTCTGGACCGGGTCGATATAGAGCAGCGAAAGATTGTTGGTCTCGAGCGTCGAGAGGTGAAACCCCGAGGCGTCCTGCGGGACATGCTCGGGGCCTTTTTGCGTGGGGGAATCGGGCTTTGTCGGGGCCGGCGTGACCGGTTCCGCCGGAGGCGTATCCTGCGCCGGCTGTGGAACCGCGTCGGGTGTCTCGACCACCGTGGTGGCGTCGGCGGGTAATGGAGGCGGAGATTGCTTGGCGGGCGTCTGCGCGACGGCCGCGGCCGAAGAGATGGTGAGAACGAGTGCCAGCGCGGCGTGCGCGAGCCAGCGCCCGTCAGAACCCTCAACCCCCATCAAGGGTACCCCCAAAGACCGCTACGTCAGTCGCTCTGCGACTGCGAGACGCCGGCCTGGTTGAGCGCCGAGAAGAAACTCGGATTGGCCATCACCGCCGCCAGATTGGGATGCGATGCCAGCGACTCGAATGCCTTTTGGTTCGACGCCAGTGTCGCCATCGCCGCGGACTGTTGGCTCATCGACTCGAAGGCCTTCGGATTGGCCAACATCGCCGAAAAAGCCTCCGGATTGGCAAGGACCGCTTGGGACGCATTGGCGTTGAGCCGCCCTGTCACCGCTGCCGAGGCCGCGAACGAACGGGCATCGAGCGACTGCATCGACCGCGCCGCAGAGGCCACCTGGGCGGCATTGCGGGCGAGGTTGGAAAAGGCCGACGCATTATTGTCGATCGCAGCCATCAATTGAGGACTCATCAAGCGGGCATTGCTCGCGATCCCGCCAAAAGCGACCGCATTACGACCGATCGCCGAAAACACGCCCGGATCGGCGGCCAGGACCTTCATCGCCGCATTGTCGCTGGCGAGTCGCTGGAAGGCGACAGCGTCATGCGACATGTGCGCGTCGGCGGCAGCCTTCGAAGCGGCGTTGCGGAACGCATTCGCATTGTCCGCGAACTTGCTGAAGTCGGAGGCGTTGGCGAGGATCGCGGCCAGCGCCTGCGGATGTCCGGCAAGCGATTCAAAGGCCTTGGAATGCGACGCAATCGCCAGCAAGGCTTGAGGCTGGTTGGCGAGCATCGTGAACGCCGCACTGTTCGCGGCGACGTCCGAAATGGCATCATTTGAAACCCCGGCCGACTGCATCCGGTGGGCAGCATCCGCGGCGCTCTTGACCGCGGCGGCAAGCGACTGAGGATGGCCGGCGAGCGATTTGAACGCCCCGGCGTTGGCCGCGAGCGCGCTGAACACTTTCGAATCGCGAGCAAGTGCATCCATCGCCGCATTGTCGCTGGCGAGTCGCTGGAAGGCGACAGCGTTGTTCGCCATGCGCGCATCGGCCGAGGCTTTCGACGCGGCATTGCGGAAGGCGTTGGCGTTGGCCGAGAGATCGGCGAAGGCTTCGGCGTTCTTCGCAATCACCGCGAAAGCCTCGGGCTGCGAAGCGAGCGCCTCCATAGCTGCCGGATGGCTCGCGATCGCGTCCATCAACTGGGCATTCGCCCGATGCGTCTGAGGCGCCAGCGCCAACGCATCCTGCGCGGCTTTGGCAAGGCCTGCGAAAGCCTCGGGATTTGCGGCCAATGAGCTAAAGGCCTTGGGATTGGCCATCAGCGCGGCCATCACCTGGGGTTGTCCGGCCAGCGCCTGGAAGCCCGGGCTCGCGGCAAGCGCCCGGAAGCTCGGATCCTTGACCATCAGCTCGAACACGTCGGTCTGCATCAGCTCGGCAACCGAAGTATCGCCAAGCGTGACATCGCCTTCGCCAACCTGGCTGTTAACATAGCGATCTGCCGGTGTGATCGTGCCCGAGGTTGGTCCCAGCGGCGGATAAACGCGTCCCAATCCATAGGCCCCAACGGCGACTAGCGCGACCGCTGCAACGGAGATCAGATATTTGTTATTGTTGGAAACGGTGGTGGCCATCGTGCATCCCCCCAAAAGCCAATTGCGAATGGTGAACGGGAAGTTAACGGGAGTCAATCGAGAGCGTCGCAAACCGACGGGTTTGAATCGTACTGGAACCTCGCAAAGCGGCGCGGCGAGGCGGCTAGAAACTCAGCGGCACCACGTCCCGCACACCCGGCAGCTTGCACAGCATTGTGGCCAGTTGGGGCGGGATTGGGTCGTCGACCGCGACCAGCGCGACCGCTTCGCCGCCGGTCTCGCGGCGACCGAGGTTGAAGGTGGCGATGTTGACCTTGGCCTCGCCCAGCGCGGTGCCCAAGGCGCCGATGAAGCCGGGCTCATCGGTGTTGACGATATAGATCATCTGGCCGGTCAGCTCGGCCTCGACCGGGACCCCGAAGATGTCGACCAGCCGCGCCGCGCGATTGCCGAACAACGTCCCCGCGACTCGCCGCTTGCCCTGGTCGGTGCCGACCGTGACCGCGAGGAGGGTGTGATAATCGCCCTCGCGGTCGTGGCGGATCTCGCGCACGTCGAGCCCGCGTTCGCGCGCCAGAAACGGCGCGTTGACCATGTTCACCGTGTCCGAATAGGTGCCCATCAGGCCGGCGAGAACCGCGCCGGTGATCGGCTTGATGTTGAGGTCGGCCGCGGCGCCCTCGACCTCGACGTCAATCGAGCGCACTTCCGTTCCGACAATCTGCCCGACCAGCCGCCCGAGCTTCTCCGCCAGCGTCATATAGGGTTTCAATCGCGGCGCTTCCTCGGCTGACAGCGACGGCATGTTGACCGCGTTGGTGATCCCGCCGAGCAGCAGATAGTCGCTCATCTGCTCGGCGATCTGGATCGCGACATTGACCTGCGCCTCGCTCGTCGACGCGCCCAGGTGGGGCGTGCAGATCAGGCCGGGAGTACCGAACAAGTCATTGTTTTTGGCTGGTTCTTCCATGAATACGTCGAGC
Organism: Sphingomicrobium sp.; assembly: GCA_039915275.1. Lineage (GTDB taxonomy): Bacteria > Pseudomonadota > Alphaproteobacteria > Sphingomonadales > Sphingomonadaceae > Sphingomicrobium. The sequence goes on along the minus strand of JBDSNQ010000230.1, from coordinate 5,110 downwards.
GCGGCACCGGCGACATGACCATTCTCGAGCGCCTCCTTCAACGCCGCCTCGTCGATCAACCCACCCCGCGCGCAATTGACAATCCGCACCCCCTTTTTGGTCTTGGCCAATGCCGCTTTGCCGAGGATTCCGCGGGTCTGATCGGTCAGCGGGGTATGCAGGCTGATGAAGTCGGCGCGGGCCAGCAATTCATCGAGCTCGACCTTTTCGACCCCCAGCTCGATCGCTCGCTCCGGGGTCAGGAAGGGATCGTAAGCGATCACCTTCATCTTGATGCCCTGGGCGCGGTCGGCGACGATCGATCCGATATTGCCGCAGCCGATCAGCCCCAGCGTCTTGCCGCTGAGTTCGATCCCCATGAAGCGGTTCTTTTCCCAACGGCCGGCCTGGGTCGAGGCGTCGGCGGCGGGGATTTCGCGGGCCAGCGCGAACAGCATTGCGATGGCATGTTCGGCGGTGGTGATCGAATTGCCGAATGGCGTGTTCATGACCACGATCCCGCGCGCCGAGGCGGCGGGAACATCGATCGTGTCGACGCCGATGCCGGCGCGACCGATAACCTTGAGGCGGGGCAAAGCCGCATCGAGGATCGCCGCCGTGACCCGCGTCGAGCTTCGCACCGCGAGCCCGTCATAGTCGCCGATGATCGCCCCCAGCTCATCGGGAGAAAGGCCCGGCCTCTCGTCGACCGCGATCCCGCGCTCGCGGAAGATGGCCGCCGCGCGCGGGTCCATCGCGTCAGCAATCAATATTCGAACGTCGCTCATTTGGTCTGCTCCCAAGCCCAGTCGAGCCACGGGCCCAGGGTTTCAATGTCTGACGTGTCGACCGTCGCGCCGCACCAGATTCGCAAGCCAGCGGGGGCGTCGCGGTAGGCGCCGATGTCGAACGCCGCTTGCTCGGCCTCGAGCAGCTTGACGATCGCTTTCTGCCGCGCGGTGTTCGCTTCCCCGTCAGATCGGTCGGCGAACTGGAGGCACACCGAAGTGTTCGACCGGATAGCCGGATCGCCAGCGAGATGCTCGATCCAGTCGGCGCTTTGCACCCAGCGGTAGAGCGCGGCGGCATTGTTGTCGGCGCGGGCGATCAGTGCCCGCAACCCGCCGACGCGCTCCGCCCAACTGATCGCAAACAGCCAATCTTCCACAGCCAGCATCGACGGCGTGTTGATCGTCTCGCCGTTGAATATGCCGTCGATCAGCGCGCCGCTTTTGGTCAGCCGGAAGATCTTGGGCAGCGGACGCGGCGCCGGCTCGCGTTCGAGCCGCTCGATCGCGCGTGGCGACAGCACCAGCATGCCGTGGCCGCCTTCGCCGCCGAGCGCCTTTTGCCAGCTGAACGTGCCGACATCGACCTTCGCCCAGTCGATGTCCTGGGCGAATGCGGCGGATGTCGCGTCGCAGAAAGTTAGGCCAGTGCGGTCGGCCGCGATCCACTCGGCATCGGGCACCCGCACCCCGCTGGTGGTCCCGTTCCAGGTGAAGACCACGTCGTTGGCGGGGTCGAACCTGGCGAGGTCCGCGATCTGTCCATAATCAGCGGCGCGAACCTCGGCGTCGAGCTTCAATTGCTTGACCACGTCGGTGACCCAGCCGGCACCGAAGCTTTCCCAGGCGAGCATGGTTACGGCGCGCGGGCCGAGCAGCGACCACATCGCCAGCTCCATCGCCCCGGTGTCGGAGGCGGGGACGATCCCCAGGCGATAGTCCGCGGGAAGCCCGAGCAAGGCGTGGGTGCGCTCGATCGCTTCGGCGAGCCGCGCTTTGCCCAGCGCCGAGCGGTGCGACCGTCCGAGCGAGCGCGTATCGAGCTGCTCCGCCGACCAGCCGGGTGGCTTGGCGCAAGGGCCCGAGGAAAAGAAGGGACGCGCGGCAAGCGCGGTAGGACGGTCAACCAAACTTACTCTCCTCACAGAGAGCTCGCGCCGCGTTGGGACGGCGTGGCCCGCCGCCAGCCCTAGGGCCTGACCCGCGAATGGCAAGCCGGCAGGGTGTGAAAGAATCACGAATCCTGGTTAGCGGAAGGACGGATTCGCCAGCGGGACGCGACTCATTACGGGTCGATACCATCGGTTCACCGCAAGGAGGGGACGGTTCATCCCGACAAGCGGAACATGTGGTTGATATCGTTAACCCGGGCGGGTCAAGTTCAAATTCGCCAGCACGGGTGGGCAATCTGTGCGATGGCAGTGGGGCTGGGGAGCTCCTCTAATCGGTGGACAAACGAACGCGCTTTGGCGCGCTCGCTGTGGATTTGGAGCGACGACAATATGGCGCAAGTTCTGGCCGCGATGCCCACATTCTCTTTCTTCCGGGATCGCGACCTGTTCATTCATGACGGCACCAAGCTGCGTCGTTTCCGCCTTTCCGCTCCCGTCCAGGCCTTTTTCTTTGTCGTTATGATGACGCTGGTCGCATGGTCCGGCTTCGCCGCCGCGAAAATGATCGCGTCCGGCCCGCAGGCGCTTTCTCTGAGCGACGCAACCGAAGCCCGCGCCCAAAAAATCGAGCAGCGCCAGGCGATGATCGAGGCCATTCTCACGGGGCAGAAGATCGACGAAGCAGCGCTTGCCGCGGCATCGGCCGGCGCTCGTGGCACTGGCGCTGGCCCGCTGTCGCGGGTCGAGGACACCCAGCTGGCGCAGGCGGCGCTGATCGCGCGAGCACTGGATGTCCGCTATCAAACCACAGCCGCCGAATTGAAGAAGCTCGGCCTGACCCCGTCGCGCGTCGCCGCGGTCGGCGGACCGTTCGAAGCGGTCGGCAGGGCTGACCCGACCTTCAAGCAATTATTCTCGAGCTGGAAAAAACTCGACACCCTGCAGGATGGCGCGATTGCCATTCCTTCCGAAAAACCGGTCCGTACCGCCGCTTTCACCTCGGCTTCGGCGTTCGCTCCGACCCATTCCGTCACGGTGCTGCAATGCATCCCGGCATCGACTTGTCCGGCCCCGCCGGAACGCCGATCTATGCCACCGCCGACGGCACCGTCCTCCGCGCCGGCTGGAACTCCGGCGGCTACGGCAATCTCATCGAACTCGATCATGGCCGCGGCATCGCCACGCGTTACGGACATTTGTCGGCGATCCTCATTCACGAGGGCGATCACATCGCTCGCGGGCAACTGATTGGCCGCATGGGCTCGACCGGCCGTTCGACCGGCAACCACCTCCATTACGAAGTGCGGATCGACGGCCGCCCGGTCAACCCGGTGCCGTTCATGAAGGCGACCGATTATCTCGTCGCCATGCAGACCAAGGGTAATTCTGCTCCGATGGAGCAGATCGCGATTGGCGGCCCGGTCGGTGGAGCGCGCCGCTAAACTTGCCGCCCAACTTGCCGCAGGGGCGCCTCGTCCCTATTTCGCTCGGGTGAGCGAGCCCCAAATCTTTCTGACCGACAGTGCCGCCAAACGCGTTGCGGCTATCGCCGCGCGCCAGTCGAAGCCGGCCATCCTGCGCCTCGCGGTCGACGGTGGCGGCTGCGCTGGCTTCACCTACAAATTCGAGCTCGCCGATGCGGCGGAGGCCGATGACGCCATCGCCGAGACCAATGGCGTCACGCTGGTCGTCGATCCCACCAGCCTCGACCTCGTGCGCGGCTCGGCGGTCGATTTCGTCGAGGACCTCGGCGGCGCCGCGTTCAAGGTAACCAACCCCAACGCGGCCTCCGGCTGCGGCTGCGGCTCGAGCTTCTCCATCTAGAGTGAGGCTGGCTACCTACAACGTGAATGGCATCCGCGCGCGGATGCCGCGGCTGCTTGAGTGGCTCGAGCGCGAAAGACCCGACGTGGTCTGCCTCCAGGAATTGAAATGCGCCGATGACTCGCTGCCGATCGGCGATATCGAGGCGGCCGGCTACGGCGCCGTGTGGCACGGCCAGAAAGGCTTCAACGGCGTCGCCATCTTCGCCCGCGGCGACACCCCCAGGCTGCGCCGCGTCGGCCTGCCCGGCGACCCCGACGACAGCCACAGCCGCTACATCGAGGCCGAAGTCGGGGAGGTGGTCATCGCCTCGCTCTATCTGCCCAACGGCAATCCGGTCGGCACCGAGAAATTCGACTATAAATTGAAGTGGATGGAGCGGCTTGGCGGCCACGCGCGCGCGCTGCTCGCGGCCGAGCGGCCGACCGTTCTTGCCGGCGACTGGAACGTCGTGCCCGAGGACCGCGATGTCTTCTCGGTCAAGGCGATGGCGCAAGATGCGCTGATGCAGCCCCAGACGCGTGCCGCTTACCGCACGATCGTCAACCAGGGGTGGACCGACGCCCTCCGCACGCTGCACCCCAACGAAGAAAAGCTCTACACCTTCTGGGACTATACCGCGGGCTGCTGGCAGCGCGACGCCGGCTTTCGCATCGACCATTTATTGTGCTCGCCCGAGGCCGCCGACCGCCTGCGCGGCGCCGGTGTCGACAAATGGGCGCGCGACCAGGAGAAAGCGTCGGACCACGCGCCGACCTGGGTCGAGCTGGCCTAGCTCAAGGCTTTTTCGTAAATCCGGTAGCGATGGTTGACCTTTGCGCCGGGTAGCTGGGCGATCGACAGCATCCCCTTATTATCCTCGAGGATCCAGCCGAATTCGCCGACCTTGATGCCGAACTTGCCGACACAGTCGCGGCGGGTGAACTCGATCAGCATGAACGCTAATTGGCTCGCCAAGCGCGTGCCGTGAAGCTTCTTCGCTACGCCCATCAGGGGCACGCGCGCGCGGCGCGTATGCGGATCGCGCAGCCGCCAGAGCAATTTCGCCCAGCCGAACGGGAACAGCTTGCCGTCCAGATCGGCGATCAACTCATTGATGTCGGGCAGGGTGATCATGAACGCCACCGGCTCGCCCTTATATTCGGCGATGCGCACCAGTTCCTCATAGATGATCGGCTTCAACTTCTTGCCGGCATAGGCAATTTCGGCCTCGGTCAGCGGGACGTAACCCCAATTGGCCGACCAGGCGTCGTTCAAGAGGTTGAGGATCAGCCGCGCTTCGTCGTTGAACTTCGACTTGTCGACTTTGCGGATGACAATTTTGGAATTGCGCTCGCCCATCGCGATCAGGCGGTCGATCATCGGGTCGTCCCAATGCTCAATATTGACCTCATAGGTCAGCAGGTC
>JBDSNQ010000178.1:0-8152 GCA_039915275.1 Sphingomicrobium sp. | reverse complement strand
CGTCGTGGGCGGGTGAACGGCAAGTGAATTAGCCGACCAACGCCAACTTCGGGGGTTCCTGGACCGCGAGGTCGACGCTGCCTTCGCCGGTGATGCGCTCGATGCGCGCTGCGAGTTCGGCGTCGAGGACGTAGTCACGGCCGAGGAGGAGCAGTGCTTCGCCGCCATCCGATAGGTTCACGACCAAGCGGATCGCGCCGGTGCCGCCGTGGGCGCCGGTCAGCTCGCGCGCGAGGCGCAGGACCGAGTCGTCGTCGGGGACGCGGACGATCATCTCTAGCCGGGTCTTTTTGGCCAGCGCTTCGAGCGGCTGAAAGCGCTTGACGGCGACGCGCGGGACTTCGTCGCCGGGCCGCCGATCGAGCTCGACGGTCATCAGCCCGCAGCCGCCCGATTTGACCGCCGCTTCGAGCGCCGCGCACGGCTCATCGTCGAAGGCGGTCGCGAAATATTGGCCGGAGGCGTCGCTCAGGGTCGCCATCATATAGCGGCGGCCCTTGGCCGAGGTGCGCCAGCGCGCTTCCTCGACCAATCCGGCCATCATCGCCGACGAGCGGCCGCCGTCGTTCGGGACCGGGATCGAGGCCAATTCGGCGAAGCTGCGGACTTTGTGCGCGGCGAGCAGATGCTTCTGGGCGTCGACCGGGTGGGCCGAGAAATAGAAGCCGAAGGCGTCATGCTCGGCCGCCATGCGCTGGGCGATGGTCCAGCTGGCGTCGCGCGGCAGGCGGATCGGAGCGACGCCGGGATGAGCGTCGCCGCCGAACAGCGCCGCCTGCCCGCTCGAGCGCTCATCGGCGGCGCTGACCGCGTGGGCGAGCAGGGTTTCAGCGGCGGCGTAGAGCGCTGGGCGATCGGGCACGATCGAGTCGAACGCGCCGGCCCCGACCAGGCTCTCGATCTGGCGCTTGTTGAGCAGACGCGGGTCGATGCGGGCGGCGAAATCCTCGAGGCTGGCAAACGGGCCATTGGCCTGGCGCTCGGCGACCAGTGCTTCCATCGCTTTCTCGCCAACGCCCTTCAATGCGCCGAGAGCGTAGCGCACCGCCTCCCCTTCCACCGAGAAATTGGCACAGCTCAGATTGATGTCGGGCGGCAGGCAGTCGACGTCGGCGCGGCGCATGTCCTCGACGAACAGGGCCAATTTGTCGGTCTGGGCCATGTCGAAGCTCATCGACGCGGCGTAGAATTCGGGCCGGTGGTGGGTTTTGAGCCAGGCGGTCTGGTAGGCGATTAGCGCGTAGCCGGCGGCGTGGCTTTTGTTGAAACCATAGCCGGCGAACTTGTCGATCAGGTCGAACAGTTCGTTGGCCTTGGGGGCAGCGATTCCGTTGACCCGCTCACAACCGGCGACGAAACCGGCGCGCTGGGCGTTCATTTCGCTCTGGATTTTTTTGCCCATGGCGCGGCGCAGGAGATCAGCCTCGCCGAGGCTGTAGCCGGCCAGCACCTTGGCCGCCTCCATCACTTGCTCCTGGTAGACGAAGATGCCGTAGGTTTCGGCGAGCAGCTCCTCGAGCAAAGGATGCGGCGTGGCGAGCGCGACGCGGCCGTTCTTGCGGTCGCCGAACATGCCGATATTGTCCATCGGGCCGGGGCGGTAGAGCGCAACCAAAGCGATGATGTCGCCGAACGCGGTCGGGCGGACTCCGGACAGCGTGCGCCGCATGCCCTCGGATTCGAGCTGGAAAACGCCAACGGTGTCGCCGCGCTGAAGCAATTCGTAGACTTGCGCGTCGTCCCACGGCAGCGCGTCGAGATCGACGTGGACGCCCTGCTGGCCAAGCATTTCCTGCGCGCGTTTGAGCACCGACAGCGTCTTCAGACCGAGAAAATCGAATTTCACTAGCCCCGCCGCCTCGACATATTTCATGTCGAACTGGGTGACCGGCATGTCCGAGCGCGGATCGCGGTAGAGTGGGACCAGCTCGTCCAACCGGCGGTCGCCGATGACCACGCCGGCGGCATGGGTCGAGACGTGGCGCGGCAGGCCTTCAAGCTTCATCGCCAGGTCAAACAAGCGGCGGACGTCGGCATCGTCGCGATATTCGGCGGCGAGCTCGGTGATGCCGTTCAACGCCCGCTTCAAATCCCACGGCTCGGTCGGGTGGTTGGGGATGAGCTTGGCCAAGCGGTCGACCTGGCCGTAGCTCATCTGCAGCACACGGCCGGTGTCCTTCAATACCGCGCGGGCCTTAAGACGCCCGAAAGTGATGATCTGCGCGACGCGATCGCGGCCGTATTTGCTTTGGACATAGGTGATGACTTCATCGCGATGGGTTTCGCAGAAATCGATGTCGAAATCGGGCATCGACACGCGTTCCGGGTTGAGGAAGCGCTCGAACAACAGATTGAGCGCGATCGGGTCGAGGTCAGTGATGGTCAGCGCCCAGGCGACCACCGAGCCGGCGCCGGATCCACGGCCGGGACCGATAGGGATGCCCTCGCTTTTGGCCCATTTGATGAAGTCGGCGACGATCAGGAAGTAACCGGCAAAGCCCATGCCGGTAATCACGTCGAGCTCGAAATCGAGGCGCTTTCGATAGGCCTCCTGTCCGTCGGCCGCGCGCCCCATCAGCCGCTCTGTCAGGCCGGCGTGGGCGTCGCGGCGGAGGGTTTCGTCCTCGTCGTCGCTGAGGCGCGGGAGGATCGGGTTGCGCTTGGGCGCCGCAACCGCGCAGCGCTGGGCGATCACGCTGGTGTTGGCGATCGCTTCGGGCAGATCGGCGAACAATTCGGCCATCGCCGCGCCGTCCTTGAGCCAGGCTTCGGACGACGAAGTGACGCGGTCGTTGTTTTCGACATAGGCCGAATGGGCAATGCACAGCAGGGCGTCGTGGGCGGCGTGGAAGCTCAAGTCGGTGTAAGCGGCGGGATTGGTCGCGACCAGCGGCAGCGCGCGTTCGTAGGCGAGCGCGACCAGCGCCGCCTCGGCCGCTTGCTCGATGGCGTCGCCGCGGCGGCTCAATTCCACATAGAGTCGGTTGGGGAACAGGGCCTGGAGCCGGTCGAGATAAAGGCGCGCCTTGGCGTGCTGACCACCTTCGAGCAGCCGGGCGAGCGCGCCTTCGGAGCCGGCGGTGAGCGCGATCAGCCCGTCGCTGGCGCCTTCCAGCGCCGCCATGGCGACATGCGGCTCCTCCGACAATGGCCGGTCGAGATGCGCTTGCGACACCAATTTGCACAAATTGGCGTAGCCCGTTTCGTCCTTGGCCAGCAGCACCAGCCAGTCTTGCGCGTGCCCGCCGCCAATTTCCGGCGGGCGAGCGATCGCCAGCATCGCGCCGATGATCGGCTGCACGCCTTTGGCGGCGCAAGCATCGTTAAACGGCATTGCCGCGTACAAGCCGTTGCGGTCGGTGAGCGCGATCGCCGGAAAGCCGAGCAGCGCCGCCCGTTCAGCAATCGTCTTGGGCTCCATCGCCCCTTCGAGCATGGTGAAGCAGGACAGGTTGCGTAAAGGAACGTAAGGCGCGGTCACGTCGCCAATATGGCCTTTAAGTCAGCTGAAGGAACCCACCGAAACCAGTTTTCCACAGTTACTTCGGCGCTGCGTCCTTGCTCGGCTTGTAGGTGAAGTCGAAGCTCGGCTGCCAGGTCAGGCCGTGGTCGGTCGACTGCTCGCCGAACTGGCGCACCGAGCCATCGGCATTGGGCGTGTAGGACATGCGGATCAGCGCGTCCTGGCCGGGGCCAATCACGCCGGTCCAATTGCCCATCAGCACCATCTTGGCGCCGACCAGGCCGCCGACGAACTCGACCCGGGCGTTGGATGAATCGAGCCATGTCTGGTGCCAGCGCTTGTCCTCAGTCATGTAATTATTGAGGCTGCCGCCATCCTGGTGATTAAGCGGCATCCAATTTTCGCGAATCGCGCAACCGGCGTAGAGCTTTTCGATCAGGCTGTGAGCGACCAGCTTGGGCTTGCCGGTCGGATAGACGTCCCAATAGCCCGCCCAGAAATCGAACTGGCGATGCTCGGGCCCCGTGCAGGCGGGCGGCGGCGGCGCTGGAGGCGCGGCAGGAACCGGTGGAGTTTGAGCCGAAGCGACCTTCGTCAACAGCAGCAATATTGCGACTGTTCCGTGCCAAGCTTTCACGCCGATCTCCCCCAAGATTTCGTCTAATTTGCCTTTGTTAGGCGCGATGACAAGTGTGCTTTCGACCAACGGCTAGTGCGGTGGCGGAAAGTTGCCGGCCATGATGTCGCTGATTTCCCGCATCCGCCCGCGATAGGCTTCGGCGATGCAGTCATCGGAGCTGCACCGCTCGCGATAAGTGATGAACCGGCTGCGGGTACTTTGAAGCTGCGCGCGCTGGTCGCCGTCAGCTTGGGCCATGGCGCCATTGAACCGGGCCGCCATCTGTCGGTCGAGCGCCGCCAGCCCGACATCGTTGCACACCGCGATTTCGCCGCGGGTTCGCGCGAACTGGCAATTGAAGCTTGGGCGCGCCTGGGGTGGCGAGGCTGGCGGCGGGGGCATCAACGGCGGCGGTTCGGTGATCACCACCGGGGTCGCACCCGGTGCGTCCGCCTCGGGCGCCGTCGGGGCGAGCGGATCGGCGGCCGCGGCGCCGACCTTGGCGAGCGTCGCCAGCGGCGTGATGATCGCGTCGGCATTGGTCAGGCTCAGCGCGTCGGCGCCGCCACCCTCCGCCGTCTGGAGCGAATATTCCACGTCGGCGGTAAGCGTGCGCGAGCCGCCATCGACCGCGACGCCCGGCGGTAGGTCGAGCGCGAGGCTTCCGGTGCAGATCACCAGCCCGCGCTGCTCGTCACTGCTCTTGAGCATGGCTGCGTCCATCCGCACAACCGAAGCGGCCGCCAGCTGGTCGAACGCCGCCTGGTCGGTGCCGCGAACCTGGGCCGCGCGGCGGAACAGTTCGCGCTTGATGAGGTCGTAGGTCGCCTGCGAAGCGCACGCCTTTTCGGGATCGGTTGCGGCCGCCCGCCCGGCGATCTGGTCGTCGCTCAACCGGTCGGCATTCTCGTTGCCGCCGCGAGCGAAAATGAACAGCAGCAGGAGCAGAACAAGAACGCCGCCAATGAGGGCGATCGCGGTCGGATTGAGACGCTTCATCGAGGCGCTAACGCGTCGATCCGGACTCGGGTCCAATCACTCCAATCGCCCGTCGTGGAGGCGGAGGATGCGGTCCATCTTGGCGGCGATGCGCTCGTTGTGGGTGGCGACCAGCGCCGCGCTGCCCTCCTTGCGGACGAGTTTGAGGAATTCGGCGAACACCACGTCGGCGGTCGCCTCGTCGAGATTGCCGGTCGGTTCGTCGGCCAGGACCAGCGGCGGGCGATTGGCGAGCGCGCGGGCGACCGCCACGCGCTGCTGCTCGCCGCCGGACAGCTTGGACGGGCGATGATCGAGCCGCGCACCGAGGCCTAGCGCGCCCAGCACCTGTTCGGCCCGGGCCCGCGCCGCATCCGTGTCACCGCCTTTGATCAGCACCGGCAGCATGACATTCTCGCGCGCGTCGAAGTCGGGCAGCAGGTGGTGGAACTGGTAGACGAAGCCCAACGCCTCGCGGCGCAGCTCGGTACGCGCGTCATTATCGAGCTCCGACGCCTCGCGGCCAGCGAGCTGGATCGAGCCTTCGAAGCCGCCTTCGAGCAGGCCAACCGCCTGGAGCAGGGTCGATTTCCCCGAGCCCGACGGCCCCAAGAGCGCGACGATTTCGCCCGGCTGAACCTCGAGGTCGACGCCGCGCAGCACATCGATAGTGACGTCGCCCTGGGTGAAGCTGCGCTTCAATCCGCGGGTGCGCAGGACAGGATCACTCATAGCGCAGGACCTGGACGGGGTCGGTGCTGGCCGCTTTCCACGCCGGGTAAAGCGTCGCCAGGAATGACAGGATAAGCGCGATTAGGACGATCGCGGTGACTTCGATGGGGTCGGTCTTGGATGGCAGCTCGCTCAAGAAACGGACCGAGGGATCCCACAAATTCTGGCCGGTCAGGAACTGGATGGCATTGACCATGCCCTGGCGGAAAAACAGGAAAATCGCGCCGAGGATCAGGCCCATGATGATGCCCAGCGAGCCGATCGTCACCCCGACTGTGACGAACACCTTCATCATGCCCCGGCGGCTGGCGCCCATGGTACGCAGGATGGCGATGTCGCGGGTCTTGGCGCGGACCAGCATGATCAGTGACGACAAGATGTTGAACACCGCGACCAACACGATCAGCGACAGTACCACGAACATCGCGATCCGCTCGATCTCCAATGCCTCGAACAAGGCCGAATTCATCTGCCGCCAGTCGACGATGATGCCGCGCCCGCGAACCAAGGGCTCGAGCGGCGCGAGGATCTCGCCGACCTTGTCGGGATTGGTCGACTGGATTTCGATCATGCCGACCTGATCGCCGAGCATCAGCAGCGCCTGCGCGTCCTGCATCGGCATGATGACGAACGCCTTGTCGTAATCATAAACCCCGACCTCGAACACCGCGCCGACAGTGTAGGAGACGATGCGCGGCACGGTCCCGACCACGGTCGAGCGGCCTTCGGGACTGATCAGGCTGATCTCGCTGCCGGGATAGGCGCCAAGCTCTTCGGCCAGGCGCGAGCCGAGCGCGATGCGGCCGCTGCCCGGGGTGATCGAGGCCATGTTCCCCGATTTGATATTTGAGTTGATGGTGGTGTTGGCGCGCAAATCCTCCATCCGCATGCCGCGCACGAGCACGCCTTCGACGCGGCCGTTGGTCGAGGCCATCAGCGGCTGTTCGATCAGCGGCAGGGCCGAGGTCACGCCGGGCAATTTCTTCGCCGCGACCGAGATTTGCTGCCAGTTCGACAGGCGGCCTTCATAGCCCTGGACGATGGCGTGGCCGTTCAAGCCGACGATCTTGTCGAACAGCTCGGCACGAATGCCGTTCATGACGCTCATCACGATGATCAGCGCGGCGACGCCCAAAGCAACCGCGGCGAGGCTGATCGCGGCGACCAGGAAGATGAACCCCTCGCCCTTGCCCGGGAGCAAATAGCGCTTGGCGATCATCCGTTCGTAGCGGTTGAGGATCATCCTTTGAGCCTCGCGACCACCGCGTCAGGGGAAATCTCGAGCTTCTCGCCGCTGCGGCGGTTTTTGAGTTCGACCACGCCGTTGGCGAGGCCGCGCGGGCCGATGATCACCTGCCAGGGCAAGCCGATCAGGTCCATCGAACCCAGCTTGACCCCGCCCCGCTCGTCGCGGTCGTCATAGAGCGTTTCGATACCGGCAGCGGCCAGGCGCTGGTATAAGTCTTCGGCGACCTCGACCGAGGCGCCGTCGTCTGCACGCATGGTGACCAGCCCGACCTGCCACGGTGCGACTTCCTCGGGCCAGACGATGCCGGCCTCGTCGTGGCTGGCCTCGATGATCGCGCCGACCAGGCGCGACACGCCGATGCCGTAGCTGCCCATCATCGGCGTCACCATATTGCCATCCTGGCCCGACACCTTGAGGCCCATTGCGGCGGAATATTTGTCGCCGAAATAGAAGATGTGGCCGACCTCGATCCCGCGGCCGGTGCGGCGGCGTTCCTCGGGCAGCTCGGCCCAGCGCGCTTCGTCGTGGGTCTCGTCGGTCGCGGCGTAAGTTGAACTGACCTGCTCGAACAGGCCGTGGAGCCCGGCCTCGTCGGTATAATCGAGGTGCTTCTGGTTCCAGTCGATCGCCTCGAAAGCGGCATCGTAATAGACTTCGCTCTCGCCGGATGGGGCGAGGACGATGAATTCGTGGCTGAGGTCGCCGCCGATTGGGCCCGACGCGGCTTTCATCGGCACCGCCTGGATGCCGAGGCGCTGGAAGGTGCGCAAATAGGCCAGCAGCTGGCGGTAATAACTGAGGCGCGCGCCCTCCTCGTCCATGTCGAACGAGTATGCGTCCTTCATCAGGAATTCGCGACCGCGCATGACGCCGAAGCGCGGGCGCACCTCGTCGCGGAACTTCCACTGGATATGATAGAGCGTGAGCGGCAGATCACGGTAGCTTTTCAAATCGTCGCGGACGATCGCGGTCAGCATCTCCTCATTGGTCGGGCCGTAGAGCATCTCGCGCTTGTGGCGGTCGGTGATGCGCAGCATTTCGGGGCCGTAAGCGTCGTAGCGACCGCTCTCTTTCCACAGCTCGGCCGACTGGATGGTCGGCATCAGCATTT
>JBDSNQ010000138.1:0-8738 GCA_039915275.1 Sphingomicrobium sp. | reverse complement strand
AGGCAAGCGGGGCCGCCGCCATTGGCCATCGACTGGCGGACATCGACCACTTCGACCCGGCGGATCGGGCCATTGCCGGCGAGATGGCGCTGCAGCCAGGCCCAGACCGACGGCGTTTCCTGGGCCTCGGCGGGGACGATCAAGGTCGTCTCGCCGCTGGCCGGGCTGACCAGCTGGGCGTTGAACAGATAAGAGCAGATCGCGTCGGCGAGCGGGACTTCGGCTTGCGGCACCTCGACCAGCTCAAAGCCGGGGACCCGCGCCTCGCAAGCCGCGACCAGCTTGCCCCGATCGGCAAATGCCTGTTCATGGGCGAACAACAGGGCCCCGTTGGCGACCGCGACGACGTCGTTGTGGAACGCGCCGGCGGCGATCGCCTGCTCCGATTGCTCGGCGAACAGGGTCCGCGCTGGGTCGAGGCCGTGCAGGCGGGCGATCGCTTTCGACGCTTCGAGGTGCTGGCGGGCGGGAAAGGCGCCGCCCGATACGCCATAGACGAAGATTTCGACTCCCAGCTCACCATAGGCCGGAGCAAGGCGCATATGATTGGCCGCGCCCTCGTCGCCGAACGCCGGTGGGACTGGCGGGTGGACGACAAAGTGTGCGGCATCGCCAAAGGCCAGGCGCAGCTGGGCGAGGGTGGCGGGCCATTCGTGGCTGCGGTGCGGCATGGTGCGCAGATTGGCGACGGTCAGATGGCATTTGCCATCGGCCGTGTCCGGCGGCGGCGAGACGGTGGCGGCGTTGGCTGCCCACATGGTCGAAGCCGACATCGCATTGGCGGCGAGCGCCGGGTCGGCGGCTTTGATCGTCGTTCCAAGCTCGGCCAGCCACGCATGATTGGGTCGTGGGTGGGGGAGGAATATGCCCTGCGTCAGGCCGAGTTCGAGGTTGGCGCGCATCTTGATGACGCCTTCGAGCGCGGCTGCGCGCGGCTGCGACACCTGGCCGGCGTTGCGGGTCGAGGCGAGATTGCCGAGGCTCAAGCCGGCGTAATTGTGGCTCGGCCCGACAATGCCATCGAAATTGATCTCGGTCAGCGCCATGTCAGCGGGCGACCGCGAGGACCTGGTCGCCGGCCTTGACCCCAAGCAGCCTTGCCGCCTCGGCGTCGATGATGATGCCCTTGCCCGGGATCCATTTGGCGTTTGCGCCGCAAGCGACAAAATCATGCAGCGTGCCGGTGGCGAGGATCGCCCTCTGTTCACCGACCTCGCTTATTTCAAGCACCGTCTCGGACGTCGATTCCCGCACCGTGCGGATGCCGTCGGTGGCGGCAATGACGGTCGGGCCGCCGTCGAAGATGTCGATGTAGCGATCGAACACGAAACCCTCTTCCTCGAGCATCCGCAACGCGCCCAGCCCGCTCGCATGCGGGTGGCCGATGACCGCCTTGGCGGCGTCGTCGAGCAAGGCGACATAGATCGGAGTCCGCGGCATCAGATCGGCGATGAACCGCGTGCCGTGCATCGCATTGAAACGATCGGCCGCGGGAAAGCTCATGTCGAAGAAGCGGCCGGCGAGCCCGTCCCAGAATGGCGAATTGCCGGCTTCGTCCATCACTCCGCGCAGTTCGGCCAGGGTGCGGTCCCCGAACCGCGAGCGATGCTGCTTCATGAACAGATAGCGGCTGCGGGCGATGAGCGCCCCCCAGCCGCCCGAGCGCACCTGCGGATGCAGGAACAGGCCGCCGACTTCGGAGCAGCCCTCAAGATCGGTGGTCAGATTGAGCAATTGGTTGCGGAAGGTTTTGTCGAGCTCGGGGCTGCTCTGGGTCAGCGTATTCAACTGATAGCTGTAGAATGGCTGGACGACGCCGACTTTGCCGAAAATCTGGCAGGTGCCGCGGATCACGCCGGCCTGCGGATCTTCGAGCACGAACATGTAGAGGTCGCCGGCCTGCTCGTCGCTGGTCCGGGCAAACGAGCGGTCCGAGCGTTCGAGTTTCTCGACCAAAGTATCGCGATCGGCCGGGAGGTTGGTGAACCCGCCGCCGGTCAGCTTGGCCATCTCGTAAATCGCGTCGAAATCATCGCCGCGCGCTGCTCGAACTCGAAAGGTCATAAGCGGCCGTCCGCGAGGCGCAACAGGGTCAGCGCCGACAGCGCGGCGCGCTCGGCAAGGCTTTCGACGATGAGATATTCTTGCGCGCTGTGAATCTTGCCGCCGCGCACGCCCATGGTGTCGACCACCGGCACGCCACAGGCGGCGATGTTGTTGCCATCGCAGACGCCGCCGGTCGCTTGCCAGCCGATCGCCTGGCCGAGGTCGGCCCCGGCTTGCTGGACCAAAGTGAACAGCGCCTCGGCTTGCGGCGTCATCGGCTTGGGTGGGCGACCGAAGCTGCCGTGGACGTCGATTACGACTTCATGCCCGGTGGCGACTGCGGCGACAATTGTGTCGATCATAGTTTTGGCCTGCAACTCATCGTCTGGAGTGGCGGGCCGCAGATTGACGCGCAGGATGGCGAGGTCGGGGACGACATTGTTGGGCCCGCCGCCATCGATTCGGGCGGGATTGATGTTCAGTCCAGCCCGTTTCGCTGCCGCCAGCCGGAGCGCGAGGTCGGCGGCGGCGATCAACGCGTTGCGGCCGTCCTCGGGGTTGCGGCCGGCGTGGGCGGAGCGACCGCGGACGATGAAGCTGAAATTGCCGCTACCGGGCCGGGCGCCGGCCAGCGTCCCGTCGGGCAGGGCCGAAGGTTCATAAGTCAGCGCCGCGCGTTTGCCCCGCGCCGACACCGCGATCAGCGCCGCCGATCCGGCCGATCCGACTTCCTCGTCGCTATTGATGATGACTTCGTAACCGAGGCTTGGGATGCCGCCAATTTCGACGGCTTTGAGCGCAGCCAGCATGACCGCGATGCCGCCCTTCATGTCGGCCACCCCGGGACCATTGAGCACCCCGTCCTCGAGCCAGGTCAGCGCCTGGAACGGGTGGTCGATGGCGAATACGGTATCCATGTGGCCGGTCAGCAGCAGCTGCACTGGCGCCTCGGGTCGCACTTTCAGGTGGATGTTGCGGCCATGGTCGAGCGGGACGCTCTGCCCGGAGTTATCGACCTCAACAACTGGTGATGGATCAACCATCGCAAGGTCGCCCGGCAGCGCGGCGAAGGCGTCGGAGAGGAGATAAGCCACGTCCTGCAGGCCATCGAGATTGCGCGATCCCGAATTGACTGCTGCCCATGCCTCGACCTGCGCCAGCATCGGCTCGGCTGCTGCACGTTCGACTGCGGATTGCTCAGTGTTGGTGAGGGGACCCATTGGGGCCTTCCTAGCGATGGAGCAGGATGAACGCCACACCACTACAGATGCGCCGCAAACTCCTTCAGCAGCCGGCTGTAGAGGTCGCGCTTGAAGGGGACGATGAGGTCGAGGAGATCGGCGGGAGCGGCCCATTTCCAGTGGTTGAACTCGGGGTGGTTGGTGGCGATGTCGACGTCGCTGTCGCGGCCGAGGAAGCGGCACAGATACCAGTCCTGCAGCTGTCCCCGATATTTTCCGCCCCACAGCTTGCCCTGCAGCTCGGGCGGCAAGTCGTAGCGCAACCGCTCGGGATGTTTGGAAATCCGCTCGACCAGGTGCGGGGGGATGCCGGTTTCCTCCTCCAGCTCGCGCCGCGCGGTCGCCCACGGCCTCTCGCCCGGGTCGATCCCGCCCTGCGGCATCTGCCACGCTTCGTCTCCATTATCGATCCGCCGCCCGACCCAAATCTGCCGTTGCGAGTTGAGCAGCATCACGCCGACCCCGCGGCGGTATTTGTCATCGTTGGCCATGCCGCGCGCCTAGCCGAGGCAATCACCATTCGCTAGTTTCGGGAGGATTTTTCGAGGCTGTCATCAAGCGCGCGAAATGCTCCTTCCAGGCCATCGACGTTCGTCAGATAGTTGGCAATCGCCGCTAGGTGCCAATTCAGCTCGCGCACGAGTTCAGGGTGCGCGCGAAGGGTAGCGGCCGCCATTGCTGCCTCATCAGGGTCGAGTTTTAGCGGGCATGAGGCCGGCAGAACAACGAGGTATTGAGCGCCTTCGCGGCTTACGTTTCGATCGTTGCAACTGCCTCGAATCGCATCTTGTACGGAATTTGGTATGATCTGGCGGACGTGCTCCCGGTAGGGCGTTGTAACGGCACTGAAGCCGACGGGTTCGTAGTCGGCAGTGAGAACCACGGCCAGATTCCTGCGAACCCTCGGGTCGGCGATGTCACGCATTTGAGTGCCACCGAAGGCCAGCGCCCAATTCTGGGCGTTGATCCCGATCCCGTAAATCTGGCTCGCTTGATAGGCGGCAATGACGAACTGATTGTCGCTGACTTGTTTATTCCCGGCCCAACCCGCAAGTGCCTGTTCAGCATAAGGTTTCGTCGTCCTGTAATAAGTCCGTGCGGACTCGAAAAAGTCGAACTGGTTCTGGATTTCGGGTCGCAGTTGCTCGAGCATGCGATTGGTGGCCTGTTTTTCCAGCCGTTCCTGGTTCCAGTTGGCGACCAGGGTGCCGATGAACACGCCGACGATGACGATGCACAATTCGATCAGGATGGCCGCCCATTCCTGGGCGCGCAGCTTAGCCATCGTCCGCTTGAAGATCATCGTCTCGCTCCCCCGCTTGCCCGGCGGTGTTGTGGGGCGCGGCAGCAGAGATGGCAATCGGTGCTCCGCAACGGGTAGCGGAAGGCGACCGACCGGCTTAAATGGTCGCCATGGCCACTGCTTCACATATCGTCACGGAGACCGAAGCCGACGCGCATCCGGCGATGGAGGCGGTCGTCGTCCGCTTTGCCGGCGACAGCGGCGACGGCATGCAGCTGACCGGCGGACAGTTCACTTTGTCGACCGCGCTGGCCGGCAACGACCTCGCCACATTCCCCGATTTTCCGGCGGAAATCCGCGCGCCGCAGGGGACGACGTTCGGGGTTTCGGCGTTCCAGATCAACTTCGGCAGCTGCGCGATCGACACCGCTGGCGACCAGCCCGACGTGCTGATCGCGATGAACCCGGCGGCATTGAAGGTGAACGTCAAGGAGCTGCGCGAAGGCGGGCTGATCATCGTCGACGACGGCGAATTCACGCAGCGCAACCTCGCCAAGGCCGGGTACGAAGCGAGCCCGCTCGAGGATGGCAGCCTGGCCAAATGGCAGCTGGTCCACTTCAACATCTCGGCGCTGACGGTCGAAGCGGTAAAGCCGTTCGGGCTCGGCAACAAGGAGGCGCTGCGCTGCAAGAACATGTGGACGCTGGGCCTGGCGCTGTGGATGTTCGACCGCGATCGCGCGCCCATCGTCGACTGGCTCAAGACCAAATTCGCCAAAGCGCCCGAGCTCGCCGAAGCCAATATCGCCGCTCTGAATGCCGGCCATGCCTATGGCGAGACGGTCGAAATCGGCACGCCCGTCCGCCGCCACCACATCGACGCCGCGCCGGCCGAACCGGGGCTTTACCGCACTGTCACTGGGGCCGAGGCGCTGTCGGTGGGTTTGGTCGCTGGGGCGCAGCTCGCCGGACTCAAGATGTTCTTCGCGGGTTATCCAATCACCCCGGCATCGGCGATTCTGCACCATCTGGCGCGATTGAAAGAGTTCGGGATCACTACTTTCCAGGCGGAGGATGAGATCGCCGCGGTGTGCGCGGCGATCGGCGCGTCTTATGCCGGCCAGCTTGGCGTAACCTCGTCGTCGGGGCCGGGGATTGCGCTCAAGACCGAGGGCATTGGCCTCGCGGTGATGACCGAGCTGCCGCTGGTGATCGTCAATTCGCAGCGCGGCGGGCCATCGACCGGCCTGCCGACCAAGACCGAGCAATCGGATCTCTACCAGGCGGTTTACGGCCGCAACGCGGATTCGCCGCTGCCGGTGATCGCGGCGCGGTCGCCGTCCGACGCCTTCGAATGCGCGATTGAGGCGGTGCGGATCGCGACCCGCTACATGGTCCCGGTGATGCTGCTGACCGACGGCTATATCGCCAATGCCGCCGAGCCTTGGAAAGTGCCCGACATGGCGAGCTATGCGCCATTTCCGGTGAGCTTCCTCGAGGAGGTGCCGGAGCATGATAAGATCGTCATGCCCTATGCCCGCAATGAGGAGCTGGCGCGGCCGTGGATCAAACCGGGAACAGCAGGGCTCGAGCATAGGATTGGCGGGATCGAGAAGGCGCCCGGCAGCGGCAACATCGACTATAGTCCTGAGGCGCATGCCGAGATGACCCGGGTGCGGGCGGCCAAGGTCGCCGGGGTGGTCCACTCAATCCCCGACCAAGCGGTGTGCCTGGGCGAAGACAGCGGCGAGCTGGCGGTGGTCGGCTGGGGCTCGACCTACGGCCCGATCCACCAGGCGGTGCGCCGGGCGCGGTTGCGCGGGCTCAACGTCAGCCACATCCACATCAGGCACATCGTTCCGATGCCCAAGAACCTCGGCCCGCTGCTCAAGGGCTTCAAGCAGATCCTCGTGCCCGAAATGAACAGCGGCCAATTGAAGACCGTGCTGCGCGACCATTTCCTGGTCGACGCGCAATCGCTGTCCAAGGTCAGCGGCCAGCCGTTCCGCATCGCCGAGATCGAAGCCGCGATCGACGGAGCGCTCAAATGAAACAGATCAATCCCTGGCCGATGATCCTGATGCTGATCATCATCGTCATGCTGATCGGTTGGCTGTCGGGAGTTGGGCGATGAATGAGATGACGCCAAATGCAGCGTTGGCCGTCACCACCGCCAAGGATTGGGCGAGCGACCAGGAAGTGCGTTGGTGCCCGGGCTGCGGCGATTATGCGGTGTTGAAAGCGGTGCAGCGAACCATGCCCGACTTGGGCGTTGCGCGCGAGAAGACGGTGTTCGTTTCCGGCATCGGCTGCTCGAGCCGCTTTCCATATTACATGGCGACCTACGGATTTCACACCATCCACGGCCGCGCGCCGGCGTTCGCGACCGGTATCAAGCTCGCCAACCCCGAACTCGACGTGTGGATTATCACCGGCGATGGCGACGCATTGAGCATCGGCGGCAACCACACGATGCACGTCCTGCGGCGCAACCTCGACTGCCAGATCCTGCTGTTCAACAATGAGATTTACGGGCTGACCAAGGGCCAATATTCGCCCACGTCGCGGATCGGCACGCGCAGTCCGTCGACCCCGTTCGGGTCGGTCGACCGGCCGGTGGCGCCGTGCATGTTCGCGCTGGGATCGGGGGCGCGGTTCATCGCGCGCGTCATCGACGTCCACAAGAGCCTGCCCGACGTTTTGAAGGCGGCGCACGCCCACCGCGGCGCGAGCTTCGTCGAAATCTACCAGAATTGCATCGTCTATAATGACGACGTGTTTGCCTCGTTCACCGCGCGCGATTTCTCGGCCGAGCGGCAATTGTGGCTCGCGGCCGGCGAGAAGATGCTGTTCGCCGGCGGCACCAAGGGCATCGCGCTCGACGGCGAGCGGCTGGTATTGAAAGTGGTCGAAGCCGACGATCCGGCGGTGCTGGTCCACGACCCCAGGAACCGCGGCGTCGCGGCGATGCTGATCGAGCTGCCCGGGCAAGGCTTCCCGGTCGCATTGGGCGTGATCTACGAAGACCCGGCGCCGACGTTCGAAAGCAGCGTCGTCGAGCAGAACCTCGCGGCGGCCAAGGGCAAGACCCCCGACCTCCAGGCTTTGGTGTCGAAAGGCCAAAGCTGGATGGTCGAAAAGGAGCCGCGCGCGGAGTGAAGCGCGCCGCTGATTAATGGACAATATCACGCATTCGCTGGTGGGCTGGTCGCTGGGTCAGGCCGGGTTGAAGACCAAGACGCGCAAGGGATTGGCGGTGCTGATTCTGGGCGCGAATATGCCTGATATCGATGTGTTTTTCGGGCGCGTGGGGTGGGCGCCGCTGGCGATGCACCGGGGCTTTACCCACGGCTTGGTCGGCGGCTTGATCGTCATGCCGCCGCTGTTGGTGGGGCTGCTATTGCTGCTCGACCGCTGGCAAGTTGGGCGCGGGACGACGTTCAAGAGCGGGCTGCCGATGCGGGCCGGTTGGCTGCTCGCTCTGGCCTATCTGGCGACGCTCACGCATCCGCTGATGGACTTGCTGACGACTTATTCGGTCCAGTTGCTGGCACCATTCTCGGCCGCCTGGTTTCACGCCGACGCCTTGTTCATCATCGACGTCTGGATCTGGCTCTTGCTCGGCGGTTCGATTGCCTGGTCGCGCATCCGGGAGGAGCAAGGCAGGCCGTGGCAGCGGCCGGCGCAAGCGGCGATCGGACTGGTGTTCGCGTATATCGGGCTCAACTTGTTGATCACCCAGCGCGCCGACGCGGCGGTCCGGCATTGGGCGGGCGAGCGGCACATCGACGCGCTGTTTGCGTCGCCGCCGCCGGTGATGTTCTGGCGCCGCGGGCTGGTCTGGCGCGAGGGCGATTGCTACCGCTGGAGCCACTATGATCCGCTCGATGGCGGATTTCGAGCAGTCACCAACTGCCGCCCCAATTTGCTCGGCGATCCGCTGGTGCGCGAAGCGCTGCGGCGCGATTCGAGGCTGCGCGGCTTCCTGCGCTGGTCGGTGCTGCCGCTGGCCGAGATCGAGCGCTCGCGATGCTCGACAACCATTGCGATCGGCGACGCCCGCTACCAGGAATATGGCAGCCGATCGCGGCTGATGCGTGAATCGGTGGTGCCGGTCGGCGGCCCCGGCTGCTAGGCTGGCGTGATGGCGGGTCGGGGCGAGCATCTGGTGAAAGCGGACCGCGGATTCGCGGTTGGCGGCGGGCTGA